>NZ_CDRSTZ010000003.1:0-94624 GCF_977052095.1 Senegalimassilia sp. | reverse complement strand
ATGCAGGAGGGCCCTTCCTCACCTGTCCCGCACGTGGGACTATGTCAACGGTGGTTTAACATAGAGTATCAAACAAACCTGGACCTTCATTTTCCCAGGTCAAACGTTTGCACTGCATTTAGCTACCCAAAGCAATCCCAGCATCATTTCACTCCCAAAAGTCAAATGAAATTAAAGTTTTGGGAGTGAAACGATGGGTGTTTTGCACACGTGCCATTCGTAGTGAGACTGCCGCTGTGGGCACCCCGCACCTGCCGCCAAATCCCATGGCGTTGCTGTGAAATCCCCGACACGTTAACGCAGCCGGCCAACGCCCGCCGTATGCTCGCATGCCATGGAAACGCTATCGGCAATGCAAGGGTTTATCGTCATCGGGATCATCATCGGCATCGGCTACCTTGCCGCGCGCGCAAACGTCGGCGGTCCCACCGCGCAGATGGTGCTGCAGCGCTTCGCTTTCTTCGTTGCCACGCCGTGCCTGATGTTCACGCTTATCTCGAAGGAAAATCTGGCCGACGTGTTCACGTCTTCTATGGCCGTCGCGTTCGGCAGCGCGGTGATAACCGGCACCGCGTTCATGCTGCTCGCCCGCTTCGTATTCCGGCTTGACCTGGCCGATTCCACCGTGGGCACGCTGGTTTCCATGTACATGAACGCCAACAACATCGGCCTGCCGGTGGCCACGTACATCCTGGGCGACCCGGCCGCCGTCACGCCCATCGTGCTGATGCAGCAGGTCATCTTCACGCCGATGGCGCTCACGGCGCTTGACATTTCCACCACCGGGAAGTCCAGCTTCGCCGCCACGGCGAAACAGCTTGCTCACCAGCCGATTCTTATCGGGGTGCTTTGCGGCATAATCGTGTCGGCCGCAAGCGCTGGCACCGGGGTGTTTCTGGTGCCGCAATTTCTGTACGACCCGCTGAACATCGTCGGCCAAGCAGCCGTGCCCCTGATCCTGTGCGCGTTCGGCATGTCGCTGCGCGGAGCTCGCCCACTTGCCAACCGCGAAGGTCGCCAGGCCACCATCACGGCAGCCGCGCTGAAGAACGCGTTCATGCCGGCGGTGGCATTTGCCCTGGCCAGCGCCCTGGGATTCACCGGCCACGACCTGTACGCGTGCGTCGTGCTGGCCGCGCTGCCCTCCGCGCAAAACGTCTTCAACTACGCCGCGCGCTACAACGCCGGCACCACGTTCGCCCGCGACGGCGTACTGCTATCCACCATCTGCTCGCCAGTGTGCATCCTCGCGATCGCCCTGTTGCTGAGCTAGAAAAGGCAAAACGGCGACCGGCACCAGCGAAACCGCACGATCCCGACCTCTTCTAACGCTGGCACGCCCAGCACCGCCCACACCCAAACTCGATCGAGTTTGGGACTTGTTAGGCCGCCAACACGCACCCCCTCTATGCACACCACTCTGACCTGGGAAAATATGCGGCCGCCGTCCGCAAGGAGCCACACCACCAACGTTAAGTCCCAAACTCGAGCGAGTTTGCGCAACGAGGAACGACCCCGTTGCTGCACGATGCCAGAACCGCCCGCCACCTCTGTCACACCAAAAAATCGCTCATGTATGTGATTTAACTCGGTTAGGTGAAGTACAAGCTCCAGTCCTATTTACAGAACCCCAGGTCAAAAGGTTGCGTGTCAAACGGCTACTCAACTGATCGCCAACAAATCACATACATGAGCGACTTTTCGCAGCAAGCGCGCGTTTCGCCTGTTTGCTTGTCGAACAATCCGGTGGACGCTCGATGCGTTACGAACTTGTCAACGTTCGTCCAGACCAAACGCCTGCCGCTCGCCGCAGGACGCAAAACGGCCCCTTCCGCTTGGAGACATCCTGTTTGCAAGGGGGTTAGGGGAAGGAAGTCTCCAAGCGGAAGGGGGCGCCATAGGTGGTGGGCCGGAAGATGCGAAGGAACCCGGCGAGCCAGGCCTGGTTTTCAAGAAACCGGCGCGCCGCCGGAATCGCGAAACGGCCGATCAGCCGCCTGTTTCCGGCCAACCTAACAAGAGGACAGGGCGGTTTCAAGCGGTCATCGCAACATCGATCGATAGGAGATGGCCTACAATGGGATATGACAGCAAAACCAGGTACGAGGCGATAACGGCCGTCAGGGACAGATGTTCCCTCCGCCGGGCCGCCGCAAGGACAGGCGTCAGTGAGCAACGGGAATTGCCCGCCAGCCGCCGGTTTCCGTAGGGCGGAGCGAAAGCTCCGCCCCTTCTAGGCAGCGCCCGAAGAGCGCGCCACCATCTTCCAGGGAGCGTGGACGACTTAATATGGTGTCGCGCTTCGCGCTCTCTTGTTGGGACCGAGCTCTCGCTCGGCCCCACGAGGAGCGAATAGCAGGAGCCGGGCAGCAAAATCCAATCGTCTGCGAGTGGGACAAAGGGACTGTCCCTTTGTCCCACCCCCCGCTCCCTTTTGCGGGCCGGGCGTCGCCATCGGGGATTCCGAAGAGTCAGCGAGGGTGCCCCAGGTTGCCCTGTCGAACACGCCGGCGGCGTGTTCGATTCCTGCCTTCGCGCCCGAGCGGGCGCGCCCGGCTCAGCTGGGCTCGGCATTGGCCTTTCGGCCATGCCCGCGAAGCTGAAGGGCAAGATGGGGCGCATCGGGCGGCCGCAACGTCAGCCCCGTTCGCCGGCCGGCAGGCCAGCGGAACTCAGTAGAACATGAACACGCTCAGGCCCATGTTGTAGAAGGCCACGCGCAGGCAGATGGCGCCGGCGACACCTGCCACCACGGCCACGGCGCCGAACGTCTTCCAAACCGCCGCATCGCCCTTCTTGCGGGCAAGCACGCAGCACACCAGCGGCACCAGCGCGCCCACAACCACGGCGCCCAGCCACAGAAGCGGCGCCTGCCCGGCCGCCGTCGCAGCCGCATTCGCCATCTCCTTCGTGGGCACAGTGGGGTCGAAATAGTACCCCACCTGCGTAAACGCGCCGCCGCCCATCTGGATAACGGCCGCATACGCCACCGTGCACGCGGCGCCCACGGCAGAACCCACCACAGCCGGCAGGCCGCACACGTCAACCGCGTCGCCCTTCGCGGCCAGCACCACGGCGCACGTGGCGGGCCCCAAAATGCACGCGGCGCCCACGATCGACAGCACCTCAAGCACGCTATTCCACACCGGGCGCGCCGCCATCATGTACGAATGCGCGCACACCGCGGCCAGCACCACCGAAATCGCGATGGCAACCCACGCCATCCACTTCGGCACGGTGCCGCCGTCGGCCGACTTGCGCGCCATGGCGAAAAACGCCACGGCCACCACCACGAACACGACGATCGCGATCAGCTCCTGCGTAATGCCGCTGGTCAAGTGCCCGAAACCATTGAAGATGCGCTCCCAATGCTGCAGGTGGAAGAACACCGCCACGCCGGACGCCGCCAGAAGCACGCAGCTCAAAACCGTCAGCAGCTGCTGCGACTTCTTGCCCGCGCCCGCAAGCGCCAACACGCCCTGGCAGCCGAACACGCCGGCCGACCAGGCCACCAGCGTGGTGAACAAAATCAAAGGCCATTGCAATTCCATGCTACTCACCTTCCTTCACAGGCACCGCGGCGCGGGCGGCCGGCCCGCACCCGGCCGCGCAGGCGGCAACTGCCGCGTCGCCCGCGCAAGCCTTGGTGCCACTTTCCAGGCGCGCGCCCGCCCCCGCCGCACGGGAAAGCGGAACAATCACGCCAGTCACCGTCATTCCTGTCCCTGCCACTGCTCGTTGCGCAGGATGTACACGAACCCGGGGTCGTTGCCCACGTTCGGCAGGTGATACACCTCGGAGTCCTTGTACGGCTTCACCGGGTAGTCGCACCCCTCGCCCGTCACATCGCCCAGGCGGATGCGCGACTTGACCTGCGCGTCGTAGGACTTGTCGCCCTCAAGCGGCGCACCGGGCGCCTCGAAGCTCTCGATGCCCTTCTCCAGGTCGCCGAAGAAGCGCGCGCGCCCGCCGCACTGGCTGACGCACTGCGGCAGCTCGCCTTGGGCCACCTTCTGCTCGCACAGCGTGCACTTCTCCACCACGCGCTCTTCCTCGTTCAGATAGCGAACGCCATAAGGACAGGCCATCGCGCAGAACTGGCAGCCGATGCACTTCGACTTGTCGATCTGCACGGTGCCGTCGGCAAGCACGTGGCTGGCCTCGGTGGGGCACACCTGCACGCACGCGGGGTTCTTGCAGTGCTGGCACTGCACCGTCAGGAAGTACGTGTACACGTCGGGCCACTGGCCGCCTTCCTGACGCGGGTTCGGGCCGATGCGCAGCACCTTGTTCCAGTAGCTGCCGATGGGCACGTTGTTCACAACCTTGCAGCTGATGGAGCAGGCAAGGCAACCGACGCACTTGTTGAGGTCGGTCAGAATCGCGTAATGCGTCATGGTTTACTCCTCCCCCCTCGGGCTGTCGTAGTCGGGCAGCCAATCTTTCAGGCG
The DNA here is from genome assembly GCF_977052095.1 of Senegalimassilia sp. Classification (NCBI taxonomy): domain Bacteria; kingdom Bacillati; phylum Actinomycetota; class Coriobacteriia; order Coriobacteriales; family Coriobacteriaceae; genus Senegalimassilia; species Senegalimassilia sp. Next base: position 90,173 of record NZ_CDRSTZ010000003.1, on the reverse strand, counting down.
CGGGTCGTCGCACGTGTGGATGATGGGCGTACCATCGTCGCCGCACGGCACGGGATTGCCGAACGGGGAATTCTCCGCCGTGGCCTTGTACACGCGCACCGGATAGGCGCGCAGGTTCGACGAGCCGCAGATGCGGTCCTGCGCATGGCGGTCGATCAGGCAGTTCACGCCGGAAAGCTTGAAGCCGTGATCGACCTGTTCAAGCTCGGGGTACCACCACTGGTGCTCCGCGTTCACCACGCCGGGCTCGATGCCGTAGTACAGGTCCACCACCTCGCGGATCTTATGCGTGAACGCCTCGGTGTACGGCGTCGCCTCGTACGCCGACTCGATCCACACCCAGTCGCCCTGCTCAAGCCCCAGGCGCTGCGCGTCGACGGGGTTCATCTCCAGGCGCGGCACGGGCCACTGCTCGCGGCACCACGGCAGCTGCCGGTGCTCGCTGTGGAAGTACGTGCCCTGGCGACGGCCCGTCGTCAGCAAAAACGCGTTGTCGTCGGTGTAGGAATCGGGTTCCTCGACGGGGCTGTGCGGCGCCTCCTTGAACAGCGGGAACACTTCCTTGTCGGAGAACTTTTCCTCCGAGTAGGCCATGTTCGGCGTCACGCCGCCGTTGTTCACACCGTTGACCAGCCACGATTCAAGCACCGTCGACCAAATCTCCTGCTTGTGCGTCGTGGTGTTCCAGCCCTGGCGCTGCTTGGGCGTGGGCGGGAAACCGCCGGAAATGTGCCCGTTGCCAATCTGGTAGCGACGGTAGATGCCCCAGTCCTCGCGCTTTTCCACCTTCGAGTCGAACCAGCCGTTCTTCTGGAACTCTTCCTTGAAATCGGCCCATTTCGGAATGCGGAAACCGGCAAGCGCAACCTCGTTGCACGCGTCGACGCACGCGTCGCCTTCCAGCCACTTCGCGCCGTGCTTCTCCTCGTCGAAGTACGGAATGCCGGCGGCCTTGTACAGCCCCACCACGATTTCCAGGTCGTTTTTCGCCTCGCCGGGCGGGTCGATGGCCTTCACCGTGGCGCCGAACGCGCCCGAAGAGCCCTGCGATTTGCGGATGCAATCGAGCTCCATCCAGTGCGCCGCCGGCATGACAATGTCGGCCACCATGTCCACCGTCGGCGTGTGCCACAGGTCGATGGAGCACCAGAAGTCCAGCTTGCACAGCTGCTCGGAGTTGTAGATGGAGTTGCCCTGGTTCATGAAGTCGCCCGTCTGGCCGATGCCGACGGTGACCGGATACGGGTCGCTGGTGTTGATGGCGTCGTAGATCGACGTGCAGTCCGCCCAGCCCGGGCCGCAGTCGCTGCCGATCATCGGGAAGCGCTCGGAGCCCAAGATCTTGCTGGAGTCGTACTTCGGGATCTCCTTCGAGTCGCCGATGCACATGGCCAGGTCGAAGTACGGCCAGCCCGGCGTGGAGCCGCGCATGCCGCCGGGCACGTCCATGTTGCCCGTGATGCCCGCCACCAGGTCGCAGGCGCGCTGGTTCTGCACGGAGTTGCACGCGTGCTCGGGCGCCAGCATGTACTGGATGCCGCCGTTGCCGTAGCCGGTGGACGGGTCGACGCGCGTAGCGTAGGCGATGGCCGCCTTCTTCAGCACGTCGGCGTCCACGCCCGTGATCTTCGACGCCTTCTCGGGCGTGTAGTCCTGCAGAAAGTCGATGTAGTGCTCCCACACGGTGCGCACATGCACCTTCGTGCCGTCCTTCAGCGTCACCTCATGTCCGCCCGATTCCGTGAACAGTGCCGGGTACAACCCATCGGGGAACGGCGTGTAGTCAAGTACGAAACCTTGCGTTTGCCCCGTGGCGTCCAGGCCGGGCTGCTTCGCCTCGCGGCCCTCGGTGGCCGGCTGCCAGTCTTCGCCTTCCCACCCGGGGTTGTCGGCCGTGGTGTCATAGTACGAAAGCTCGCCGGACAGCTCGTTGAGCACCATGAAGCGGCCCGAAGACCCGCCTTCCTTGATGTCGGATTCCTTCAGCAGGCGCGTCTTGATCTTCTTCGACTGCTGCGTCGAGGCGCACTCGGTGGGCTCGAACGACGCCTCTTCCACCACCAGCATGGGCGCGTTCATCCATTTGCGCACGTACATGTCGTCGATGAGGTCGTTCTCGATGATGACCTGGGCCCAGCAGTTCGCCACGGCGCCGTCGGTGCCGGGACGCAGGTTCACCCAGATGTCGGCTTCCTTGCCCAGGTTCGTCTGGCGCGGGTCCACGATGATGTGCGTATCGGCGCGCGTGGCCACGTCCACGGTGGTGCGGCAGCTGTCGTCGTAGTTCGAAAGCTCCGACGCGCCGCCCCACTGCACGAACACGTGCGGGCGCCCCACCACTTCCATCCAGCTGTACGCGTTCGATGCGTCAAGGCTGGTGGCGTAGAAGCGCGGGCCCTTGCAGATCTCGTTGGCCTGGATGCCGTTGGGGCTGCCGAAGCACGACTTCAGGCTGCCGTAGGGGCCCATGGCCCAGATGCGCGACGTGCCGCCCATGAAGATGCAGGTTTCCTTGCCGTATTTGTCCTGCTTCTCGCGGATGGTATCGGCCGTGGTCTTGTACGCCTCGTCCCAGGTGATGCGCTCCCACGCGGGGTCTTCGCCCTTCGCGCCCGTGCGGCGCAGCGGATAGCGCAGGCGCGTGGGATGGTAGGCCGCCTGCAGGCTGGCCTGGCCCTTCGCGCAGTGGTTGCCGGCCGACTGGAACGCGCTCTCGTCGCCTTCGGACTTGATGACGCGGCCGTCTTGCACGGTCACCCACACGCCGCATTCCATCTTGCCGCACCCGCGGCAGCACGAGCGGATGTGCTTGACCTCGCCCGCCGTCTGCGTTGCCGCCCCCTTGGTTTCGGCTAGGGCTTCTCCCTCGATTCCTGCCACGCCGAGCGCAGCGGCAGATACTGCCGCCATCTTCGTGAACGTCCGGCGCGTCATGTTGAACTTGCCCATTTCCTCCTCCTCTCGTCGGTTACGAAGATGCCTTCACGATATGTACACAACTGAAGAAAAGGTATCGAGCGCAGCGCGCATTTCGCCGTTGATGCGCATCGTGCGCTGCGCACGATGCCAGTTGACCTGGGAAAACGGCTAATTATTCACAAGATAGGATAGCTTGTTGGGAAACCGTTTCCTTGCGCCGCGCGGCCTGGATGCCCCTTAACGGGTACAATCAAACGCAAGATGCGCCCGCCGAAACCAAGGGGAAACGGGGAGTCGCCGCACTCGCGCATCGCTTTCTGCAACGCATGATCTAGGGGAGGGGCTCATGCAGCAAAACCACGTTCCAGCGGCCGCTGAGCTGATTGTCGGCGCAGCCCTCGGGTGCAACACGGCATGGGTGTCCATGGCGTTCAAAAGCCTGTCGCTGTACACGGGACTTGCCCAAAGCGAGGTGATTCTCGACACCGTCTACCTGGTGTCCATCGTGTGCGTGGCGCTGACGCTTGTCGTCGCCGGCGTGTACGACCAGGCAACCGAGCGGCTGCTTTCGCGCAAGGAAAGCATGTGGGCGCTGCCCGCCCTTGTTGCCGCAAGCACGCTTGCCATGCCGGCAAGCGCCGCGCTGCCCGACGGCGCGAGCGTTGTGGGCATGGTTGCCGCCAGCGCCGTGGCCGGCGTGGCGTCGGGGCTGTTCCTCATCCGCTTCGGCATCGCGTTCAGCCGGCTTTCCACCAGTTCGTGCGTTATCGGCGCGACAACGGGCACGGTGCTCGCGTCGCTGCTGTTCGCGCTGTTTTTGCTGTTCGACCGCCTTTCGGCCTGCGCCTTCGCCGCCAGCATGCCCGTGCTGGCCGGGCTGCTGCTGTCCTACGGCATGCACATGCTCGTCGACCAAGGCAAAGCCGAACCCGAAAGCGCCGGTGCACACGATGCGCAGGCGTGCGGTGGCTCTTCGCGCGGCAGCAAAAGCGAGCTTTTGCGCCTGACGGCCAAGCTAGCCGCAAGCTCGGTGCTGGTGGGGTTCTCCGCCGAGGTCGTGCGCACGCTGTACGTGCAAATGGGCGTGAAAGACCTTGGCGGCACAGCATATGCCCTGGTCGAAGGCGGAGGTGCATTTGCGGCCACCGTCATCGTCGTCGGCATCGCGCTGCTACTTGCCACGCTGAAAACGCCGCGCATGGCACGCAACATCTACCACTTCCTTATTCTGCTGCTGGTTGCCGGCGCGCTCATGCTGCTGGTGCCCGTCGTGTACGGGCAGCGCGCCGCGCTGGTGCCGCACGCGCTGAACTCCGCGTCGTACGCGTGCTTCGGCATGCTCATGTGGACGATCCTGGCCGGCGTGTGCAACCGCTGGCCGGCGCAGCGCGTGCGCACGTTCGCCCTCGTGCGCGCAGGTTGGGCGGCCGGCCCGCTGCTGGGACTGGTGGTCGGGCGGTTCGTGCTGCACGGCGTGGGCATCAGCATCGACAGCGCCATGCCCGTGATGATGGCCAGCGTCATCGCCATCCTTGCGGCCAGCGGCTTCGCGTTCTCCGAGACCGACCTCGTGCGCGCCATGGACCTGCTGCCCCTGCAACGCAAGCAGCACTTCCGCGAGAAATGCGCCAAAGTGGCCGCCGACTACGCGCTGTCCGAGCGCGAGCACGAGGTGATGGTGCTGCTGGCAAAAGGCCGCAACCTGCCGTTCATCCAGGAAGAGCTGCTGCTCTCGAAAAGCACCGTCAGCACGCACCGCCAGCACATCTACGCCAAACTTGACATCCACTCCCAACAAGAACTCATCAACCTGGTGCAAGAAACCCAAGCATAAAGCACAACGGACGGACCGCCCCACCCCAAGCGCCCTGCCAGCACCCCTGCTGTTCGCCCAGCTTGCTAACACCAAACCCGCCAGGTCTCCGCCCGCCGGCGACCCCGGCCCGTCAGCGCTCGGCCAGCTCAGCCGCCCGCCCCCGCAAGCCTCTGCCGTTCGCACCCCCGCACGAAACGCTTGTCGCATCGCCAAGTTCGTCTTGTCGGCCCAACCAGAAAATGCAAGTCTAGAATCAGAGGAATATCGGCATTCTTTCTCCCTTGCACCGCAAAGTTGCCCAAGTTTGGCACCTAGCAAAGCAAGCCTCGCAGGCGATCGACGTCACCAACGCAGTCGCTAACTTGGCACTTTCCCAAAAATCGCTCATGTATGTGATTTGTTGCCACTTACCAAAGTATTCTCAAAACAAGCAACCATCTGAACTGGAAAAACTCCGCCGCAAATTCGACAGCTACCTCCGAGCACGAATTAAATCACATACATGAGCGATTTTTGATTTCGAGCCGCCGTTTTCGCGAAAAAATGAGCGCTTCAGACCGGCACGACGGAAGGTCCAGCGGACGGCGAGCCGGCAAGCCCGATAGTCCAGCAGCCCGACGCGGCAACGCTCCCTACGCTAGTCGGCAAACACAGCATCCGTTTTCAGCAGGCTCACGCGGACGAAGCCACCAGTCGTTCACGTCATCTTCCTCACCCGCGCCGCCGCCGGCACGGCGTGGCAGGTGCGCCCCACCGCTCAGCCTCCACCGCGCAAATCCGGGACGCGCAGCCTGGGAGCGTAGGGTTCGCGGCCGAGGGGGGGGGCACGGGTCGTGCAATCCCGCAAGCATGAGAGTGCGCGACTCCAGTGGACGTGGATCGCGCGACGCTGGGAGCGCAGAGCGCGGCCGAAAGCATGGTTGCGTACTGTGTATGGGACACAAGTGCGCGACGTGCCCCCGCTGGGTCGTTGAAGCAGGTCGTTGCACCAGATTTAATGGGCATTCCACTACGATTGCCCCGTTAATGTAGGACAATCGTAAAGCTTAGAAAGGAAATCATGGGATTGTTCGGCTCACATAGCAAACGCAGCGAAAACAGCGCATCGCAGCTGTTCGAGGTCGCTTGCGCCCAAGCAGACCCGAACACCAGCTTCCTGTTGCGCGCAAGCGACCTGTACCCCGTCCACATCGCGCCAAGCTTCCAGCACGTGTTCGGCGTCGAGCCGGCGCGCCTGGTCGACGACGTCGAAACGCTTCTGCGCTTCGTGCCCGACGAGGACCGCGCGCGCATCAAACGCATCATCGGCACGTGGGACCGCACAACGCCGCTCACGCTCGACTCCGACTACCGCATGCCGAACGACGCCGCGGCCACCAAACACATCCGCGCCACGTTCACCTCGGTCGAGGGCGGCGAATACACCCTGGTCACGGCCACGGACGTCACCGACGAGCACGAAACCATCGAAACGGCGCGCAAGCAAGAGTCGCGCGCCATGAAAAATGCCCAGGAGCGCACGGACTTCATGAGCCAGATGAGCCACGAAATCCGCACGCCGCTCAACGGCATCAAGGGCATGATCGCGCTGGCGCAGGAGCATCACACGAAAGAAGAGCGCCTACTCGACGACCTGGCCCGCGCCACGAAGCTGTCCGACTACCTGTTGTCCCTGGTCAACGACGTGCTCGACATGAGCCGCCTCAACAGCGGCCACGTCGAGTTGGAAGCGTGCCCGTTCGACATCCGCCTGGTGGCCAACGAGCTGGTGGCCATGTTCGAGGCGCAGGCGCGCAAAAAAGGCATCGACTACCGCGTGGAAACCGAGGACTGCCACAGCATGTTCCTTATCGGCGACCGCATGCGCCTCAACCAAATCATCGTGAACTTCATCTCGAACGCGCTGAAGTTCACCAACGCCGGCGGCCACGTCACGGTCACGTTCCGCGAAATGTACCGCCGCGACGACGAAGTCAACTACATGATTCGCGTGCGCGACACCGGCAAGGGCATGGACCCGCGCTTCACCAGCCGCATCTTCGAGCCCTTCGAGCAGGAAGACCGCACCATCGCGCGACGCTACGGCGGCACGGGCCTGGGCATGGCCATCACCGGCGCACTCGTGGAGCTTATGCAGGGCGAAATCGTCGTGGACACCGAGCTGGGCCGCGGTACGGACTTCACCACGTACATCCCCTTCGGCCTGGCAACGCAGCAGCAAGCCGACGAGCTGGCCAGCGCGGGCGAAACGCTCGAGGCGTTCCACAGCAAGGAAAGCGACGCCACGCAGTACAACTTCGAAGGCAAGCACTTCCTTATGGCCGAAGACAACGACTTCAACGCCGAAATCGCCATCGAGCTTCTGGGCACGCTCGGCGTCACGGTCGACCACGCCAACGACGGCCCCGTGGTGGTGGACATGTTCGAGAAGGCGCCCGCGGGCACGTACGACGCCATCCTCATGGACATCCAAATGCCCACGTTCAACGGCTGGGAGGCAACGCGGCGCATCCGCGCGCTCGACAAAGACGACGCGAAAACGGTGCCCATCATCGCGCTGTCGGCGAACAACTATGTGGAAGACGCGCGGCAGTCGCGCGAGGCGGGCATGAACGGTCACACGGGCAAGCCCATCGAAATGGACGAACTGAAAGCACAGCTTGCGGCCGCAACCGCAGAATCCGCCTATCTAGGAGGGAAATAAATGATCGTCGAACAATCGAAGGCCATCGTCGCGGAAGGGAACAAGGCCCTTATCGGCAAGCAGGAAGTCGTAGAGCAGGCGCTTATGGCCATTTATGCCGGCGGCCACATCCTGCTTGAAGATGTCCCCGGCACGGGCAAAACCACGCTGGCCCTGGCGCTGTCGAAGTGCCTTGACCTGGACTACAAGCGTGTGCAGTTCACCCCCGACACCATGCCGTCGGACATCACGGGCTTCACCATGCTCAACCGCAAAACGGGCGAATTCAAGTTCAACTGGGGCGCCGTGAACTGCAACCTGCTGCTAGGCGACGAGATCAACCGCACCAGCGCCAAAACGCAATCGGCCCTGCTTGAGGTCATGGAAGAGCTGGCCATCACCGTCGACGGCGTCAGCCACCCCGTGCCCAAGCCGTTCATCTGCATCGCCACGGAAAACCCCGTGGGCTCGGCCGGCACGCAGCCTCTGCCCGACAGCCAGATCGACCGCTTCATGGTGCGCCTGTCCATCGGCTACCCCTCCACGGCCGACCAGGTCAACATCCTGAAGGCAAAGCGCTACGCTAACCCGCTTGACGACATCAAGGCGAAAATCAGCCGTGACAACCTGCTGGAAATCCAGAACTTCCTGGGCAACGTGCAGGTGGCCGACACCGTGCTCGACTACATCGTGCGCCTGTGCGAGCAAACGCGCGACATGGAGCTGGTGGAGCTGGGCGTCAGCCCCCGCGGCGTCATCGCGCTGACGCGCATGGCCCGCGCCTGCGCGCTTATCCGCGAGCGCAACTTCGTGTCGCCCGAGGACGTGCGCGAGGTGTTCAAGGCCACGTGCGCGCACCGTTTGGTGCTCAAGCCCCAGGCCCGCATCGAATCCGTCACCGCCGAGGACATCCTCGACCAGGTCATGGAAATCGTGCCCGCGCCCTCCATGGGCCAGGCCGTCGGCCGCGCCGCGCGCTAATAAGCAAGCCTCATGAAGCGGAACCTCATCATAGGCATCGTCGCCATCGTGCTGGCCGTCGGCTCGTTTGTTGCCACGAACAACGCCGCCGCCTTGACAGTTGCGCTCATCGCCGCCATCGCACCGGCCGCCAGCACGGCGTTCGGGCGCGCCACGGCGGCCCACACGCGGCTGCAGTTCGAGCTTCAACACGCCTGCACCGCAGGTCAACCGCTTGAACTGGGCATCACCGTCACGCGCCCGGCGCTTTCGCGCAACCGCATTCGCTTGACGTTTCGCTTCCGCAACCTGCTGACGAACGCCACGGAGGAGGTGCCCGTCACGCTTGCGCCCGCATCGGGCAAAACCGAGCACTTCCACCTGCCGCTCAACACCAGCTTCTGCGGGCGCATCGAGGTGTCGCTCGTGTCCGCCCGCGCCACCAACTCGCTGGACTTCATCGACGCCGACATCCAAGACGTGCGCCTGGAAACGTCCTACACCGTGTACCCGGAAATCGCCGACATCATCGCGCAGACCACGCGCGCAAACCGCTCCAGCATCTCCGGCAGCACCTACGATTACCACCGCAAGGGCCAGGACCGCACAGAAGTGTTCGAGATGCGCGACTTCCAGGAAGGCGACTCGCTCAAAGCGGTGCACTGGAAGCTTTCGGCGCGCTTCGACGACCTGATGGTGCGCGAACCGTCGCGTCCCACCGACTACGACATCACCATCCTGTGCGACCCGCACGACCCGGGGCACGGCAGCGCGCACGCCAACGTGCTCAACGGCGTCATGTCCGTTACCGCGTCCATCAGCCTGTCGCTTATCCAGCAGGGCCTTTCCCACTCGGTGGCCTACCTCACCGACGATGCGCTGGAATCGGAGTTCGTCGACAGCCGCAACTCGTTCAACACCATGCTTGACATGCTGGTTTCCACGCCGCTGCCCACCGCCGCGTTCGAGGACACGGCCGCATTCGACGAGTTCCGCCGCGCGCACAACGTCACGCGAACGGTGCTGGTCACCGACGTGCTTGACGAAGCGCTGGCCGCAAAGCTCAACCAGCTTACCGACTTAAGCGTGTTCCACATCAGCGAAAGCACGCAGACGGGATCGGACACCTCAAGCGGCTACCTGCTCACCCACATTCCCGCCGACGGCGTTGGCGAGCGCATCAAGAATCTGGAGCTGTAACATGGCCGCCAGCGAGAACATACGCATCATGCCGCGCGTCATCCTGTCCGCGTGCAACGCACGCAACCAAAAGCAGTCCGCCGACCGCGCGCAAGCCATCGCTTCGGCGCTTGCCACCGTGCTTCTGGCCTGCGGCGGGCCCATCCTGTTCGCCGGCTGCATGACCCTGCCCACCGTGGCGGCCACGCTCATCGCCGCCACGGTGGTGGGCGCGCTGGCCGGCGCACTCAGCGTTATCGGGCCCATCAAGCGCATCGTCCCCTTAGGCGTGGTGGCGGTAAGCGCACTGGCGCTGATCCTGCTGCTTGTCGTCCCCGACGCGCGCGGCGGCATGTTCAGCATGTACAACGCGCTGGCGTCGCGCTTCGACGACGCGTTTTACTCCTACGCGGGCCTGGTGCAAGGCTACGGCACCGTTGCCGCTTCCCCGCTGTTCGGCGCGTGCCTGGGCACGCTTACCGCAACGGCCGCATGGGGCTTCACGCGCCTGCGCACCACGGGCGTCACGCTGCTGATGCTGGTAACCGTGTGCGGCTTCGGCCTGCGCCTTTCCAGCGGCATCGGCACCATCGGCTGCGCCGTGGGCATTGCCGGCTGGCTGACGCAATGCCGCTACATCCAGCTGCGCGGCTCCATGCGCTCCACAAAGTCGCTGCTTACCGATCTGGGCATCAACGCCGTTATGTGCGTGGGCGCATTCGTCATCATCGGCGCCATATTCGTTCCCAGCGCAGCCGTGGACAACGCGCACAACGCCATGTGGAACGCCATCAACCACGCGCGCTACGGCGAAGAGACGCTGCCCGAAGGCGACATGGGCAAAGCCGCGCACCTCAACGACCAGTCCGACGCCACGCTGCGCATCACGCCGGAGGGAACGTTTTCCGATGACATGCTGCTGCGCGGCTTCGTAGGCGCGAACTACAGCGAAAGCGAACGCTGGTCGGCGCTTGACCACACCGCCTACGAAGGCAGCTGGTCGGGCATCATGAGCTGGCTTTCCGCCGAAGGCCTTACGCCGGCCATGCAGCGCGCCGCCTACGACGACGCGAACGCGAACCGCGGCGGCGTCGAGCGCACCGAGGTGTCCACCATCTCCGTGGACGCGGGCAACGCCTACCGCGGCTACACGTTCGCGCCCTACACCATGCGCAGCCTGACCGGCTCGAACGCCAATCTCAACCTTGACGGCACGCTGCAAAGCGGGCTTGTGGGGTCGCGCTCGTACCGCTTCGAGATGGACAACGTGGCAACCGCCAACGTGCTTGACGACGCCAGCTGGCTTGAATCCGCGGACAGCCCTTACGCGTCCACGGAAAGCGTGTACGCCGCATTCGCCAAGGAGCACTACCTGGACGTTCCCGACGACGAGGCGGGCGACATCAAGCGCCTGGTGTTCAACGATGCCACGTGGGACAGCGCGGCGGCTTCGTCGGAATTCGCCGTTATCAGCCGCGTGCGCACCATGATGGACACACTGGCAAGCTATACGGAAAGCCCGAAAACCATGCCTGCCGAGGCGGGAAGCTCGTTCGCGTCGTGGTTCTTCGAGCAGGCGCGCGAAGGCAACTCCAGCTACTTCGCCACCGCCGCTACGCTGGCGTTCCGCACGCAGGGCATCCCCGCCCGCTACGTAGAGGGCTACCGCGTGGGCGCGGGCGACCTGACGGGTGCGGCGCTGACGAACTCCGCGCTGACGCTTGACCACGGCAGCGCGCACGCATGGTGCGAGATTTACCTTGACGGCCTGGGTTGGACGCCCGTGGAAGTGGCGCCCGGCTTCTACACGCAGGTCTTTGAGCCCGATGCCGTCATCGATGTGGGCGAAACCTGGAGCAGCGGCGCGAGCGACCAGGTGCTCCAAACCGGGTCCATCGCCGGGCAAACGAACGACAACCAGGACAACGGCAACGAATCCGACGCCGCCGCGTCCGTACTTGACGTGCTACGCGAGGTGCTGGTCACGCTTGCCATCATCGCCGCGCTGGTGGCCGCCGCGTTCATCCAGCGCGCCGTGCGCATCAACAAGCGCAAGCAGCGCATTGCCGCCGATGACCAGGCCATTTCGGTACCCGCGCTTTACAACTACCTGGCGGCCGTCATGACCTCGGCCAGCGTCGGGTTCAACGCAACCAAGCCGCTTGACAACCTTGACGGCCTGTGCCGGGCGTTCCCAGGCGTCGACGTTATGGAGTTCAGGCGCGTCATCGAAATCCACCAGGCCTACGCGTTCGGCGGGCATGTGCTGAAGCCGAACGAAATGCGCACGCTGCGGCGCCTCACCGAACGCCTGCACGAAATGCTCCCCGCATGCGCAAACGCGCGAGAGCGCTTGAAACGCTACTTCATCGAAGCCCTGTAGCAGGGCCGAAAGCCTTGTCGCAATAAACCCGCCGGCAAGGCTTTCGGCATTATCGGGCCTTGGGGGGGGAGAAGGGCCGCGCGCGGGTAAGAAGGGAAACGACGAATCTAACGTTTCAGCAGACACGGAAGCGGGCAGCATTGCCGATGATTTGCAGGCTGATGCAGCCGCGAACATCGTCTCCAACGCAGGCACCGCAGCGGAAACCGACGCCACAAACGTCGCAACGCTTTCCGCAATTGAAAACCAGTCCGAACAAGCGGCCGACAATTCCGCGCCAATCGCCGAAATGCCAGCTTAACCTGTGATTTCGTAGCGAAATACCGTAGCGAAGACCTTTGAATGCCCGCGTTGCCAAGTAGAATAAGGGCACGTGCGTCTTCACCTGGATGCGCGCGCCTTTTTCGCCCCCCCTAGTCGCGTTTTTGCGACTTGTACATATCGTTACCGGAGGATTGAGTGCGCTTTTCCTCGAAACATATTGCCGCCGTCGTTGCGTCTGCGGCCGTTGTTGCCGCTTTCGGCATCGGCGCGTTTGCGCTGGCCCAGTCGGGCCCGTCGTTCGACCCGCAGCAATTCACGTCCGCTTACAGCAAAGGGCAAACCGACGCCGACCGCGGCTACCAGGCCAACCCCATCGACACCGACGCCCAGGCCAATCGCGAAAAAGACGACGCGAACAGCGACCAGAAAACCACCGAGACCGAGCGCCCCACAAAAGACGTGTTCACGAACTATCCGCTGCAGGACCCAACCGGAACCTCGGCGTACAACGTCACGGGCAACGCCGAGCTTGGCGGCATAGGCATAGCCAATGAGGGTGGCAGCAGCAACGGCAATGCCAGCGCAGGCGGCGGCAACGCCGGCGGCGCCGTGGTGGTCAAGCCCGACAACAGCGGCAATGGCAACGCAGGCGGCGGTGACAAGGCCGACGACAACAACAATGGCGGCAGCCAGAAGCCCGGCGGCGGCGACAAGCCTGGCCCCTCTCCTTCTGCGCCCGACAGCTACGACGTGCTGCCGACCGACCCCGGCTACGAAGAGAAGGACACCGAGAAAAATGGCAACGGCATCTTCTACAAGCCTGTGAACGGCAACAACTCGTCGCTTTCGAAAGTTGACCCCGCGCAGGCGCATGCCGTCATCATGCCGGCGAATACCGCCGACACCGCGCTGTACACCGGGCAGAAGCTCAACGCCTGGATGGTGTTCTGCGCGCTCAGCACGTTCTACTACTACAACGGCGAATCGTATGCGTGGACGTGCTCGAAAGACGAGTTCGCCAGCTACCCGTACTTCCGCGTAGACGACTTCCCCAAGGAGGTGCCGAACGGGACGTTCCCCATCACGGTCAGCTATCGCTTCAAGGACGCGGACGCGTGGCATACCGAAACCATCGAATACGAGCCGGCGCAATCGTGCACGTTCATCGTCACCGGCCAGGTTGACGAAAGCGGTAACCCCGTTGTGCTCACGAAAGTCTACGACAGCACCATTAACCTGCTGCGTTACACCGAGCAGGAGCTTGAAGCTGTGAGCTATTTGGAATACGGCATGGTCTCAAACATGCTTCTGGGCTGGAAGGAAGGCAGCCACGAAGTCGGCCCCTTCTACACACCCGAACCCGGGCGCCACGTCATCGAGCCCGCCGGTTTCGCCGAAGTGCCCGAAGGCTACAGCGTGGACACGTACTTCTATTTCCTGAACGACAACCTGCAAAACGACTTCGTGCAGGGTACGCACTTAAGCTACCTGCAGCGCCTGTACCTGTATCAGGACAACCAGAATCTTGGCGGCATGCTTGTTGGCAACGAGTTCGTCCTTAACGTGCCGCTTGGCGTGCAGGCGGTGGAAATCAACGAGTGGTTCGGCCCCGTGAATGTGGGCCGCCTGGTGCTGCCGTCCACCACGCTTGACGTGCAACTTGCGCCCACGGGGCTTGTGGTGTGGGACTCGTTTGCGGTCGATGCGGGCAACCCCACGTATGCGACAACGCCCGACGGCATTCTGACCTCGAAGGACGGCACGCAATACCTTGGCGTGCCCATGAACCGAGCCGAGCTCGACGTGCCGGATAGCGTGAGCGAAGTGAAGCTGCAATCTGGCAACGACCTGCAGAAACTGGTGCTGCGCGCCGATGATGCAAGCGGGCTTCCTTATGTGAATCTGGAAACGCTGAACTGGTGCAATGTCGTCATTGCAGACGATATACTTGATAAGTTCGTCACCAACAACACGGCTGCATTGAACGAGGGCTACGGCAACACGCTTTCACTTGCCTCCGAGCCAAGCACGCAATACCGGCTTGATAACGGCAAGGTGTATTCCGACGATTTGCTGAAGTTCGTGGTCAACACGGGAAGCAACACCATCTTCACGGACGGCTTGCACACCATTGCCAGCGGATGCTTCGAGGGCAACGGAAGCGCCACCGCCATCGTGCTGTCCGATGGCGGCGATTACACGTTCGAGGCGGGCAGCCTTGCCGGCAGCGCCGTTGCTACCATCGTGTGTCAAAACGAGGCGCAGCGCAAGGCTGTGCAGGCGCAGCTTGATGCGGCCGGCGCGCCCGATGCCATGGCCGTGCTGTCCGATGTCAGCACCGAAGGGTACCGCTACTTCACCACCGATATTGATGGCACTGCGTACACCACGCTGCTAACGGTGCCCGAGGACGTTGCATCGTTCACCGGTTCGTTCACGGCCGCCGATGGAACGCCTATCTGCCCCGATGCCATCTCCGCCGGCGCGTTCGCCAACAACACCGACCTGGAATGGGCCATCTTGGCCGATAAAACGTCGCTTATTGGCGCTCGGGCCTTCGCAGGCTGCACGAACCTGCAGGGCGTCTTTATCAGCAACCCCGATACGGCAACGCTGGGAGCCGATGCGTTCGACGAGTGCTACAGCCTGCGGTTCATCGCTTCGCGGGCCATGTACGGCGACTTCACGTTTGCGGGCGTGTCCAGCTATAACTGCCAGCTGCTCCGCCCCACCGGCTCGGATGGCACGGACGACTACATCAACAACTTCCAGTACTTCACACCCGAGTCCGGCGTGACCGAATACGAGCTGGTGCAGCTTGACGATGGCGGCTACGTACTGTATGGCTGCGACGACGACGGCCCCTGGCTGGCAATTTCCAGTGGCTCGACCATTACCGGCCAGGTCACGTTGCCGCTAACCACCACGGAGTTTTTCCTGAACTCGTTCAAGGACGTGCAGGGCGATTTCACGGTGAATTGGTGCGATTTGAAGAACCTTATGTATGTTGACGGCAGCGCGTTTGCGAACTCCACCGTGTCGGGCGAGGTGTATGTCGGCACGAGCGACATCGATCACGTGTCCATTGCATCCGACGCGTTCAGCAACTGCCAAAACATTACGTCCGTGGTAAGCGATGCGCCCCTGTTCGACTGCGCATCTTGGGCGTTCTCGGAGTGCGAGAACCTCACGAGCGTGCGGCTGGCGGTCAGCTATTCCTACGATTGGGGGTTTGTGCTGGGATCGGGCGTCTTCTATGGGTGCAAGTCGCTTGAGACCATTCAGATTGATAGCTGGAACCCTTCAAGCCTGCTGCGCTTTGGCAAAGGTTCGGGCTTCCGCTTCGATGGCGACTGGGACAATGTGGACGAATGGGAACGCATTCGCCTGATCGTGCCCGATGGTAGCCAGGAGTACTACCTGCACGACTGGCTATTCGCATGGCTGGGCTACGACGATTACGACCAGTACTACAGCAAAACGTACGAGAACCTGTACACCGAAACCGGCGTGGAACCGTCGCGCGTTGAGGTGAAGCAGGCTATGTCTGAAGGCATGCTTGCTGCCGAGAACCAGCTACGCCAGATGATGGGCATGGAGCTGGTCGACCATTCGTCGTTCATCACCATCGACGATCAGGACGGCTACGTGTTCCAAACCAGTCAGGGCATCACCACGCTCATCGGCGTGCCGGCAGACGCGAAGGTGATTGACCTGGACAGCGCCATTGGCACGAAGTACGACAGCGTGCTGCTGAGCAGCGATGCGTTCACCGAGTGCAGCCAGCTTAAGCAGGTCATCGTCGGCAACAAAGTTTCCGCTATCGAGCCGGATGCGTTCGAGGGCTGCGATGGCGTGACGGTGACGTTCCCCGACAAGTGCAACACGCAACTGCTTGGCGCAAGCACCACGAACCCGTTTAGGTTCGGCGCCGATATTGTGTTGGATATCCCCGAGAAGTCGCAGGTTGACTACTTAGCAACGTGGCCGATGCAGTGCGTAGGCATTTTAGACGACTTTGCCCTGGGCGATTACTTCTTCGACATCTGGATTGCTCTGCGGGATAAATATCCCGACGAGGGGCCGAACGCCGAGCAGCTGAACCTTGCCGTGAGCACCCCGTTTTTGGAGCAGGAGAATTACCTGCGTGGCCTTATGGGGCTTGAGCCCATCGACGACATCAGCCAGCTTGAAGGTTACATCGACGCCTCCGGCATGGCGGGCTTGAGCGAAGACACGCAGCGCGAACCCGTGGTTGCGGCACTGTCCACGCTCAGCGCGCACCATGGCTCGGCGACTGAAGCACTTGAAGCGATGGGGCTTATCAGCAGCCGAGGTAGCGAAACCGGCAAGGCCGTTGCTGGCCACCAAGCGCCTGAAGGCGATGCGATTGTCAGCAAGCCCGTTGCGGAAGACAAGCAACCTGGCGCGAAAAACAATGGGGACAGCGATGGTGCGGAAGCCGATGATAGCAACGACGACGCCGCAATCGATAGTGATAACAGCAGCAATAGCATCGGAAGCGAAATAATTGCCAGCAGCGATAACAATTCCCCAGCACCGATGCCAGCAAACGAAGCATGATCGTCGAAGCAACTCAACCAAGCAGAAGAAGGCGCCCTGTCGGAAAACCGACAGGGCGCCTTCGCACTCGCGCCTTCGCGCGGAAACCGCCTAACAGCTATTCCGCCAGCTTTTTGGCGAGCAGCTGGTTGATGATCTTCGGGTTGCCCTGGCCGCGCATCTGCTTCATGCACTGGCCAACGAAGAAGCCAATGACCTTCGTGTTGCCATCCTTGTAGCGAGCAACCTCGTCAGGATTGGCAGCAATTACCGCGTCGACCACAGCCTCGATAGCGCCGGTGTCGGACACTTGCTTCATGCCGCGTTCCTCAACGATAACGGACGGGTCCTTGTCCTCGTCCATGATGGCGGCAAACACCTGCTTGGCCTGTTTGGACGAGATAGCATCCTCGGCCAACAGCTTCATAAGCTCAACCGCACGGGCCGGCGTCAACGGGCTTTCAGCCAAGTCCGCATCTTCGCTGGCATTCAGCCACGCCGTGATGTCGTTGATAACCAGGTTGGCAACGGGCTTCGCCAGCTTCGCGGCATCCTTGCCCGCTTCAGCCATGCACGCTTCGAAGAAGTCGGCCGTGACGCGATGGTCGATCAGGTGGCGAGCGTCGTATGCCGACAGACCGAACTGCTCAGCGAAGCGAGCAGCCTTCTGATCGGGCAACTCGGGCAGCTTCGCACGAACGCCCTCGATGAACTCATCGGACAAGTCGTACGGCGCCAAGTCGGGCTCGGGGAACAAGCGGTAGTCGTCAGCGGTTTCCTTCACGCGCATGACGATGGTGTGCTTCATGGTGGGATCCCAATGACGCGTTTCCTGGTAAATCTGACCACCCTCTTCAAGCACCTCGGCCTGACGGCAAATCTCATACGCCAAGCCGTCGTGCAGGTTCTTGAAGCTGTTCATGTTCTTCAGCTCGGTCTTCACGCCCAGCTTCGTGGAGCCGCGGCGACGCAGCGACACGTTGCCGTCGCAGCGCATGGAGCCTTCCTCCATGGAGCAGTCGGAAATGCCGATGGCCAGGTAAATCTGACGCAGCTTCTGCATGAACAGGCGCGCTTCCTCGGGCGTGCGCAGATCAGGCTCGGTGACCAGCTCGATAAGCGGCGTACCGGCGCGGTTGTAGTCAACCAGCGAATGCGTAGCGCCCGCGATACGGCCCTCGTCGCCGCCAACGTGAATCATCTTGCCCGCATCCTCTTCCATGTGGATGCGCGTGATGCCCACGTGCGCCGTGTAGCCCGATTCCGTAACGGTAACGTTCTCGCACGTCTCCCCCGGCTTCAAGCCGGCGATGTCGCCGCGCTCTTTCGCTGCAGGACCATCGACGTCTAAGTCAAGATGACCGCGCATGCAAAACGCCACAGGGCCCTGCGTGGTCTGGAAGTTCTTGGCCATGTCGGGGTACATGTAGTTCTTGCGATAGAACATGCTGTGCTTCTCGATGTCGCAGTTCGTGGCCAGGCCAGCAAGCACGATAGACTCGATAGCGGCCTTGTTCGGCACGGGCAACGCGCCGGGCAAGCCCAGGCACACCGGGCACGTATGCGTGTTCGGATCGGCGCCGAACTCCAACTTGCAGCCACAGAACATCTTCGTGTTCAGCGTGGTCAGCTCAGCATGGATTTCCAGACCAATAACCGCTTCCCAATCCTGCAGCACTTCCTCTAGCTTACGCATCGAAACGCACCTCCTGGCCTTCTTCCGTCCCAAGGGCCTGCGCCCCGCTTCGCGGTGCTCGGCCTTCGACAGCCCACTGGGCTGTCGAATCCTGCAGCACTTCCTCTAGCTTACGCATTATTCGCCCACCTTCCCGTCAGCGAAGTTCGGGGCCACCGGCGCCTTGCCGTACGCAGCCTCAAGTGCCATGGCGGCGCGGAACATGTTCTCGTCCTTGAATTGCGGGGCGATCAACTGCACGCCGATGGGCATGCCGCTTTGCGCGCCCAAGCCGCACGGCACGCTCATGCCGCCGTTGCCCGCGATGTTGATGGAAATGGTGAACACGTCAGACAGGTACATGGTTGCCGGATCGGCGATTTCGCCGAACTTGAACGCCGTTGCCGGGGCCGTAGGCGCCAAAATGACGTCGCACTGCCCGTAAGCATTGCGGTAATCCTGCGTGATAAGCGTGCGCACTTGCTGCGCCGGATAGTAATACTGCTCGTACACGCCAGCGGACAGCAAGTAACTGCCCAGCATGATGCGACGTTTCGCTTCTTCACCGAAGCCATGAGCACGGCTGGCCTCGTACTGGCCGCCCAGGTCTTTGTGGCCCTCTTCGCAATAGCCATAGCGCACGCTGTCGAAGCGCGCCAGGTTCGAGAACGCCTCGCATGGGCCCAGCACATAGTAGGCGCTGATGGCAGCGTCGATGTGCGGCAAGTCGACTTCCACGATGGTGGCGCCGGCAGCCTCAAGCTTCGCCGCGGCCTCGTTCACGCGCTCGCGTACCTCGGGAGAGAGCCCCTTCGCGTCCATGAAGCTGCGCACGATGCCCACGCGCATGCCCTCGATGCCCTGCTGGCATGCGGCGCGGAAATCGGCCTTCACGTCCTGCGACGTGCAGTCCAGCGGGTCGTGGCCGCACAGGGCGTCCATAGCGGCTGCAGCATCTTCGACGCTGCGCGCGAACGGTCCCACCTGGTCAAGCGAGCTGCCAAACGCAACCACGCCGTAACGGCTGACCATGCCGTACGTGGGCTTCACGCCCACGATGCCGCAGAAGCTGGCAGGCTGACGAATAGAGCCGCCCGTGTCCGAGCCCAGCGTGACGCACGCCATGCCGGCGGCAACGGCAGCCGCCGAGCCACCCGAGCTGCCACCCGGCACGCGGCCAAGGTCCCACGGGTTGTGCGTAGGGCCGAACGCGGAAGATTCCGTGGTGGAGCCGAACGCGAACTCGTCCATGTTCAGCTTGCCAAGCGGCAGACCGCCGGCATCGATGATGCGCTGAACGCACGTGGCCGTGTACGGGGACACGTAGTTTTCCAGCATATGGGACGAGCACGTGGTGCGCGTGCCCGCCAGGTTCATGTTGTCCTTGAAGGCAACCGGCACGCCGGCCAGCGGGCCAAGCTGGTCGAACGTTCCAGCAGCAATAGCGTTATCAACGCGCTGCGCTGCCTGCATAGCGGCATCGGCCGTCAGCTCCAAAAACGCATGCACCTGCGCGTCTGCCTTGGCGATATGATCCAAGCTTGCCTGTGCAACCTCGTGCGCGCTGAACTGCTTAGACGCCAGCCCCTCGCGAATTTGGGCGATACCCATATCGGTGATAGCCATTACGCGTCGCCCCCTTCGCCCAGAATCGACGGAATCAAGAAGCTGCCGTCTTGCTGCTTCGGCGCGTTTTCAAGCGCAACCTGCTGCGTGAACGACTCCGTTTCAACGTCCTCGCGCATGACGTTAGACAGGCTTCCGATGGGGTGGAACGTAGGCTCCACGCCTTCGAGGTCAAGCTGCTTGATAGGCTGCAGCGTCTCGATGATGTTGTTCAGGTCGACCGTCATCTCCGAAAGCTCTTCGTCGGTGAGGCCGATGCGCGCGTATTCCGCAATGCCGCGGACCTCGCGCTCGGTTAGATATTGGGTCATAGGTTTCTTTCCTTTCGATTCCAATGCGCGCCGCGCCCAGCAACTGTTGCAGGCGGCCGAAACGGCCGATTTGCAGCAAGCCAAAGCCTGCGGTTCGCATCGAAAGCGGCTAGACCAGTAACTGTGTCATGATAGCAAACACGCCCGCCTATCAGGCCGCAAACGCCTGAGCAACAGCGATTCGATAGACGGAAAGCCGCACCAGAATCTCGCAAGCCTCAGAAACGCCGCAAACGTCGCCACGTCGATAGAACCACCGCCTAAGTAGCACAACGCGATGCATGTTGAGCGTTGCGAGATGCCCGCCAAAAACGCGCCCCGGAGACAGACGCCGCCACGGCATTCCCGATGCGTTCGAAAACGCTTGCAGGGAAAGCACCCACACTGGCTCATGTGATGTTGAAATAGTACCGTAAATCGTACACGCGTTCGATATTCGTTATCTTCCTGTTGCCAAACAGACATTCGACTTATATCGCTCGCAAACGCCTGAGCGACAGTGCGCTATGCGGGCGTCTTGAAGCGGCAGGTGCCTCCGACTCGTCAAATGGCCTGCATGCCCAAACTACAAACCACCTGATCAGAGCCTATATCGCCAGCAAGTAGCGAAGATCCGCCAGCCGCAAGCACCAAAAAAGGCGGGGGCGCAATGCGCGCCCCCGCCTTTTGCATTTGCTTTTCCTTAGCCACTATCGCCACTCGGCCATGATCACGTCTCCGGGTTTCGGCGCCTCGATGCCCGGGCCGTTTGGCAGCATGTAGTACGCGTTCGCCGTGTAGCTTTCCGGGCTGCCCGGGCGCCCCGGCACCGGCCAGGCGCGCAGCGTGCCGTCCTCGGCGTGCTCGGCGCGCAGCATCTTGATGCCGAAGAACTCGGGCTTGCCGGGCTCGTGCGCCGGATGCTCCGCGGGGCGGTCTTCGCCGCGCACCGGGCCGCCGTGCTTGCGCGGGCCGCCCGGGCCACCCGCCGGGAACGCCTCGGCCAATACCATCGGCGTGCGCGCAACCTCAGGCTCAAGGCCCGCAAACGCGCGCATCAGCGGGCGCAGATAGAAGTTCAGCGTGAACGATGCGCCGGCGCTGGGGCCGGAAATGCCCACGATGGGCGTGCCGTCGACAACGGCGAAGCTGGAGTGGTGCCCGGGGCCGTGGTTCGTTTGGTGACAGATCATCTGCCCCATCTGCTCCATGACCTCGCACGACCAATCATCGCTGCCCTTCGACGAGCCGGCGTTGAGCACCACGATGTCGGCCAGCTCCACCGCGCGGGCAATGGCCGCCTCGATGGCGTCGCGGCGATCGGCCACAATGTCGAACGGCACGAACTGGCCGCCCCACTTCTCGCATTTCGCGCGCACCAGCACGCTGTTCGTCTCGAAGTTCTTGCCGCGAGCCGCAAACGCCTCGGGGCGTTCGGGGTCGAACGGCATGCCCGGGGCAATAAGCTCGTTGCCCGTGGGGATAAACGCCACGCGCGGGCGGCGCACCACGGCCACGGTGCCGTTGTTGCCGCTGCCCATGCGTGCGGCGATGTCGGGCATCACCAGCGTACCTGCCGCGCCCAGCACGTCGCCGCGACGCATGGTAGAGCCCACCGGGCGCGTGCCCGCGCCTTGCGCCGACGGCGCCGCATCGATAACGATATGCTGTTCATCTGCGGAAACCTGCACGTGCTCAATCACAATGGCCGTGTCGAAGCCTTCGGGCATGGCCACGCCCGTGTTCGCGAACTGCCAGTCGCGCCCGCGCACCCACGCGCTGGTGTCGGGCACTTCGCCTTCGGCCAGGCCCTCGAAGTCCGACCAATGCAGCGCCACGGAATCCATGGCGCACGTCAGCGTGTTCGGCATGTCGGTTTGCGCCACCACGTCGTAGGCCAGCACGCGCCCGACCGACTCGGCCAGCGAAACCTGCTCCACCAGCTTGCGCGCAACCTCGCTCGCGTGCACCTTGTCGGCCGGCGCACCTGCGGCGGCCGCCAGCGCGCCGCGCCAGCCGAAACCGTCGGGCTGCGCGTCCAGCACGGCCAGCGTTTCGGCCACCGCTTCTTCGCGCGACAACTGTATATGTTGAGAATGGTCTCGCATGTTGCATCCTTCCGCTCTGCAAGTTCTTCTGTCTATTCTCAATGGAACACAATAACTATAGCCCTTTCCTATCGATTTGCGTGCTTCTATTTTGAACGCCAATCGCTTGATTTCCCCCTTGCACGCGCCTTCGCGGCGGACGTATACTGCACCGCGTAAGGAGCGCGGATGACCCGGAAACGGTCCAGGCATCCAGCCTCGCAGCACGAAACGAAAGGCACGAACGTGACCACGACGACTGGTCCGTGCCCCGCAGAACGCACCGCGCAGCTGCGCGTAGGGTTCGCGGGAGCCGGCAAAATCGGGTTCGCCTTGGGATTGCACCTGTTCAGAAGCGGTGCAAACATCTCAGGATACGTTAGTCGCTCAAGCGCGGGCGCGCAGTGGGCGGCGCAGTGCACGAATTCCGTTTCGTTCTCTTCGCTGCAAGCGCTTCTTGATTCCACGGACCTCATCTTCATAACGGTTCCCGACGGCGCCATCGCGCAGGTTGCGGGCGAAGTTGCCGCTGCCGCCGCAAATGGCTTGGCCGGCAAAATCGTCTGCCACGCCAGCGGATCGGCAACGTCTGACGAGCTTGCCGCCTGTCGCGCGGCGGGCGCGGCGTGCGCCAGTGTGCATCCTTTGTGCGCCGTGCCCGATGTGCCACACGTCACAGGGGACCTAACCGAAGATAAGGCGCACTCCGGAGCAGCCAACGGCCACGCGGCTCAAACGGCGCCCGAAGCCCTTCCCGACCGCATGACCAGCACGTTCTTCACGCTTGAAGGCGACCGGCACGCTGTTGACGCGGCGGCTTTCCTGCTTGACGCCGCCGGCAACGACCACTGCGCCATCCAAGCCACCGACAAGGTGCGCTACCACGCCGCCGCGGTGTTCGTGAGCAACCTGGTATGCGGGCTTACCGCCGAGGGGCTTGGGCTGCTTGAAGGCTGCGGGTTCACGGCGTCTCAGGCGTTGCAAGCGGTAAAACCCCTGTTCACGGGCAATGCCGACGCCATCGCCGAGCGCGGTCCGCAAAACGCGCTGTCCGGCCCGATCGAACGCAATGACATGCAGACCGTCCGTCGCCACCTTAGCGCTCTTGACGGCCAGGCGCTGCAAACGTACGCAACGCTGTCGCTTTCCGTATGCGATTTGGCCGAAGCCCGCCATCCCGACCGCGACTACCAGCCGATGCGCACCCTGTTGGAATCAGCACGTATCCAGTAACTGCTTGCGAAAGAGAGGAATCCCATGAAGAACACCGTAGCAACGTTTGCGCAGGCCAAGGCCGAGGGCCGCAAGCTGGCCATGCTGACCGCGTACGATTACTCCACCGCAAAGCTTGAGGACCAAGCCGGCATCGACGGCATCCTCATCGGCGACTCGCTGGGCAACGTCGTGCTTGGCTACGAGGACACGCTGTCCGTGACCATGGAGGACATGATTCATCACAGCGCCGCCGTGGCGCGCGGTGCGAAAAACGCGCTGATCGTGTGCGACATGCCGTTTTTGTCTTACGAAGTCAGCATTGAGGAAGCCGTGCGCAACGCCGGCCGCCTGCTGAAAGAAGGCCGCGCGAACTGCGTGAAGCTTGAAGGCGGACGCGAGGTGTGCCCGCAGGTTTCCGCCATCGTTGCCGCCGGCATCCCCGTCATGGGGCATCTGGGCCTCACGCCGCAGTCCATCAACGCGTTCGGCGGCTTCAAGGTGCAGGGCAAAAGCGAGGCCGCTGCCCGCAAACTCATCGACGACGCCAAGGCGCTCGAAGAGGCCGGCGCGTTCGCCATCGTGCTTGAGTGCGTCCCCGCAAAACTTGCCGCCCTGGTCACCAAGGCAGTAAACGTGCCCACCATCGGCATCGGCGCCGGCGCCGGCTGCGACGGACAGATCCTGGTGTACCAGGACATGCTGGGCATGTTCAGCGATTTCTGCCCGAAGTTCGCCAAGCGCTTCGCCAACGTGGGCGAGGCCATGCGTGGCGGATTCGCCAGCTACATCAGCGAGGTACGCGAAGGCACGTTCCCCGCGCCCGAGCACACATTCAAAATCGACGAGGAAGTGCTCGAGAAGCTGTACTAGTTGTTCCGGCCGCTTGCGGCGGGTGCGCTGCAAGCGGCTTTTGCAAGCAGGCGCGGACGGCGCGCAGGACGAAGTTTCCGCACGCCGTACCCCCCGAAAGCACCATCGAAAGCCACTTTTGCGGGCTCGCAGAGTAAATGCCCGCACCCCGCGGCGGCCCCACCCGCCGCGCCCTACCAGAGAGGAATTCACCATGCTGACCGTTGCCACCACCCCCGACCAGGCGAAAGAGGTTATCCGCGAGTGGAAGGCCCAGGGCCTTTCCGTAGGCTTGGTGCCCACCATGGGCTACCTGCACGAAGGCCACCGCAGCCTCATCGAGCGCGCCGTGGCGGAAAACGACCGCGTCATGGTCAGCGTGTTCGTCAACCCCATCCAGTTCGCTCCCGGCGAGGATCTGGAAAGCTACCCGCGCGACTTCGAGGCCGACAAGAAGCTCATCGAGGCCGCCGGCGCCACGCTGGTGTTCCACCCCGAGCCGTCCGACCTGTACTTCCCCGACGCCTGCACGTTCGTCAACGTTGAGGGCATCACCGGCGAGCTGTGCGGCAAAACGCGCCCGACGCACTTCCGCGGCGTGTGCACCGTGGTCAGCAAGCTCATGAACATCTCGCAGGCCGACCGCGCTTACTTCGGACAGAAGGACGCGCAGCAGCTGGCCGTCATCCGCCGCATGGTGCGCGACCTGAACATGAACGTGCAGGTTGTCGGCTGCCCCATCGTGCGCGAGGCCGACGGGCTGGCGAAAAGCTCGCGCAACACGTACCTGTCCGCCGAGGAGCGCGCCGCCGCGCTGGTGCTGTCGCGCGCCGTTGCCGAGGGTCAGCGCCTTATGGAAGCCGGCGAGCGCAACGCCGAAACCGTGACCGGCGCCATGAAGCAGCTCATCGAGGCCGAGCCGCTTGCGCGCATCGATTACGTTGAGATGGTGTCGTGGGACGGCATCAAGCCGGTTGAGGTTGCCGAAGGCCCCGTGCTGGTGGCCATGGCCGTCTACATTGGCAAGACGCGCCTGATCGACAACTTCATCTTCGGCGAATAGCGCGAGCAAATCCCCAGGTCGCATTTCCTCTGTATTCATCGGTTCCCGGCAAAACCGCCCAGAACCGGCATCAACCATAAGAAAGGCTTTTGAACCGTGCTTTTGAACATGCTGAAAGGTAAAATCCACCGCGCCACCGTTGTGCAGGCAGAACTTGACTATGTGGGCAGCATCACCGTCGACGAGGACCTGATGGACGCCGCCGGCATCCGCGAATACGAGCAGGTGCAGATCGTCGACGTGAACAACGGCCAGCGCTTCGAAACGTACGTGATTTCCGGCGAGCGCGGCAGCGGCATGATTTGCCTGAACGGCGCCGCCGCGCGCTGCGTTTCGGTGGGCGACAAGGTTATCATCATGTGCTACGCGCTTATGACCGAGGAAGACGTTGCCGCCAACCCGCCGCGCGTGGTGTTTGTTGACGACGACAACCGCCCCAGCCGCATCACGCGCTACGAGCGCCACGGCCGACTGGAGGACATGGACCGCTAGGCAAACGAACCTCCCACACGCAAACGCCGCTACCGTACAATAGGCAGCGGCGTTTTCATTATTCGGAAGGATGCACGTGCATATCTCGTTCGACCAGAAGCTGCAAGACTACATGCGCAAGAAGGGCTTCGCCGGCATTGCCGTAAGCACTGTCAGTGCCATCGGTTGCTGCGCCGACACCACCGAGCTTGCCACGCGCTTCGTGCGCGACGACGAAGCGGCGCGCCTGAAAGCCCACGGCTGCGGCGTGCACACGGCCGATGTGGGCGAAGTGTTCATCGAGACGAAGGGGCTGCACTACGACGACAAGGTCACGTTCAGCTTGCGCAATTTCTTCGGCGCGAAAGATGTGCGCGTAAAGGGTATTAGCGCTTGGAAGTTGTAGAGTGCAGAAAGCAGCGAACTCGCAGAGCAGCAATCCTGCAGTAGCCATCTCGCGCAAGCCCAAGCCTCAAACGAGAGGCGACCGGAAACATCGCATCCGGCCGCCTCTCGTTTCGCTCTACAAACAACGCCGATTGACGCTCCGCTAGTTCACCTTCACCAGCGAGAACACTTCTGCGTCTGTAACCTTGGCGATGGTTTCGCGTGGGTTCAGGAACGCAAGTTCCATAAGGAAGCCCAGACCCGCTACCTTCGCACCGAACTGCTCGATCAGCTTCACCTGGGCCTCGGCGGTGCCGCCCGTGGCAACCAGGTCGTCCACGATAAGCACCACGTCGTCGGGGCCGATGGCATCAACGTGAATCTGCAACTCATCGGTGCCGTACTCCAGCTCGTAGCTGGCGCTGCGCACCTCACGCGGCAGTTTACCCGGCTTGCGCGCAGGCACGAAACCCGCATGCAGGCGATAGGCAACCGGCGCGCCGATCATGAAGCCACGGGCTTCGGCGCCCACAACCTTCGTCACGCCCGCTTCGGCAAAATGGTCGGCAATGGCATCGATGGTTGCCGCGAACCCGTCCGGGTCTTTTAGCAGCGTGGTGATGTCCTTGAACACGACGCCCGGCTTCGGGTAATCCACAATGTCGGTGATATGGCCTTCGAAATCAAACGACGCCATCGGCGCTTCCTTTCCTCAAGCTTGCAACCCGCCAATTGTACCGCCACCAGGCGCGCGTTTAGCGCCGAAGCATGATAAATTACCGTAGGCAAAAACGAGAAAGCAGGTAACGGCATGACATCGAAAAATCGCGCGGTCTGGAACGAGTTCGCGGCACGCAAGCAGGCGCGTTGCGGGCAACAGTTCATTGGCAATGTGCGCGCGGCGAAGGGCATGGGGCCGAACAAAGCATGCGGCCACAAAGGCGGCATCAGCCGACAAGGCAGCAAGCGTTAACAAAAGCACAGCGGAACTTTGGGGCATACAACCCGCCAAAGCCACTAAAGCTGCGAAGCCACCGCCGCCAGCTGCACATCCGCACAGGCTGCGCATTCGCAGAAACGCCGGTGCGACAAATTGCCCGCTCCAGCGGCGAAACGCAAGGGCCACCGTCACCGGCCGAGCAACGGGCAAGTCAAACCCTCAAAAGCGTCGATTACGCAAACGGACACGCAGCTGCGCCCGATGCAAGCGCTAGTTTCCGCGCGTCCACATATTCGCGATGCCGTAGCGGCTTAGCTCTTCGAACAAGAACGGCAGGTAATACGGCCACGCGCCGGCGCCCTTCGTGGAAAAGCCCGTCGTATCGTTGAGCACGTCCACGCTCCACTCCAGGCCGTCGCCCGATTGCGCGCGATACGGCTCGTATCGCTCTTCCCAGGCGGCCAGTTCGTAACCAAGCAGCCGACCGCGCAGCATGGCCGCGTCTTCGGGGTTAAACTGCAAAAACTCCCGCTGGCCCATAACACCAAGCTCCTGCTCAATAGCTGCGCCGAATTCGTCGAACGTAATGCGCACCAGGCTGCGGTTCTCCAACACATCGCGCATGGCCAGGTTGAACTCCACCATGCGCGCCGTACGCAAAATCTCGAAGCGCCGGTCAACACGACGGCCTTCCTCGAAATCTTGTTTGTTGACGATGACGTGTTCGCCCGACCTGGTGCGATAACAACCAGCGGGCACAAGGGCATCAGCATTGACGCGCAGCAAACCATCGGCGTCGAACTTCGCCCCCACCGGCAGCGGCTTCCACTGGGCGCATTCGTCCGTCAGTTCGCTGATGCGCAAAATGCCGTGCCGGCAGTCATCGCGCTTGTCGCGGTAGTAGTCCAACCCATCGCCAAGCGCCATCTCGAATTTCGCCTGCGCCTGCAGGTAATACGCCTGCGACAACGTCAAGTCGCGCTCGCACCCTCGACCTCGCTCGAAGCACCCCGCCAATCGCAGTGCCGAGCTGCCCAACCAATCGGGCTCGTTTAAACCCTGCGCAAGACGATGTGCCTTCGTATACAGCGCAAACGCCCGCTCATCAGCGGCCTGTTCGTCGTCAACAGGCACGTTGCGCCAATACAGCATGTCCGCAAGCTTATACAACGCTTCGGGGTGCTCGCAAAACGCCGCTCGCTCGAATAGGTCAAGCGCGCGCTCGCCATCTTCTTTGCCCAGACGCCCGTATTCGTAGATGTAGCCGAGATTGACCGCTGCTTGAGGGTTGCCCATACTCAGACTTTTCTCATAGAATTCGCGCGCTTTGTCGAAGCACTCGCGGTCGTTGAACGTCAAGCCATCGTTGTAATACAAGGACCCGATTTGCAGCGACAACGCGCCGTGCTGCTGCCGGTCGACAGCCTCATCATACGGCGGTTCGAAATTGCTCAGGTCCATGCGCGTCCTTTCATGCGGTACACCCTCACCTTAGCAGAGCGGAAAACCGGAGAGCGCCCGCAACTGCACATTCCGCCGATTCACACGCAGAATATCGCGCCGGAACAATCTTCCGCCCAAGCAAGCTGCGCGGCTTTCATCGATCTCACTTGCCGCCGGCATCATGCTAGGCAAGACGAACTGCCCTCGCCGCCGCATACACCCCAACTCTTTAACCGCCAAGCGTCAAACAGCAGCCCCTTAGCCGCTCGCTCCAAATAGAAACCGAGGTCATGCGCTACCCGCAAACCTCAAGCGCCCCACGCAAAGGCATTCATCCGAACTCGATGCAAAACCGGCACACGCTGCTTGCGACCGCCGAGCTATTCGTAGCTTTCCAGAAGGCCGCGTAAGTAATTCGCGTACGTTTTACGCAACGATGTTGGCTGCTCGATGACAACCTGACCCTCGAACTGGGAAACCCAGCCGAAAAACACCGGCGTTCCCATTACAACGACGCTAACGCGCGCCGCGCCATCGCCCGCATCATCCACCTGCACGTCTTTGCCGAACCGGTCGACGATGGCATTCATGGCAGACTCTTTCACCCGCAACGTCACCTGCAGCGATTCGCCTGCATACATGTTAAACATGCGCTGCTCGTATTCGTTGACGTCGAACGTGGCGATAGCGGCGTTGCGGGAAGCCCGCTCGTCCGATACGCCGATGTTGCGCATGCGGTCGATGCGGTAGTTCGCGAAATCGTTGTATTTATCGCTGAAGCACACCAGGTAGTAGAAGCCGTCCGAGTACATCAGCTGCACCGGCGTTTGCGTGTACGTTTGACCTTTGTTGCGCAGCCGCAGATGCGCCGAGCAATCATAGCTGGCATACGTAAACGTAACCTTACGCTTTGCCGTGATGGCCTCTTGAATGGCATCGACGTTGCGGAACACGCTGTCGTTTTGGCTTTTCACGCGCCCGCCAACAAACACACGCTTCTCAAGCCCCTGCGCTTGGCTTTTCGACCCAAGGCTTTTGATGGCCCGAACCAACGATGCCGACTGTCGAGCTGTGATGAACTTGCTGCCCTGCACCGCATCGACAAGCAGCAGCAATTCCGAACGCGTGAAAGGCCGCTTGGCCAGATAATAGCGAACGGGCTTGCACCGCTGGCGAGACACCTCGATTCCCGCCTTGCACAATGCGTCGAAATCGCGGTACAGCGCTTTACGCTCGGCGGAGATGCCGGCGTCCTCAAGAGCGGAAAGGATTTCCTCCATGGTAAGACCCTGTTGATCGTCCGTTTGCTCGAACAGGATCTTCAGAAGCGCCAACAAGCGTTCCTTGCTGATTTCCTTCGCCATGCCGCTCTCCCTCGTCACAACCCGCGTACGTCCCCCGTACGGTGCACGGGGACATCATAGGCGATTTGCGTGACAAATGTGCTACCTCTTAACAAAGATTCGTTCCGAACAACGCGCTTTGCCCGCTGTCCTCCGACAAATAGCCTCAAGGCATCGGATTAGCCCGACGCCTTCAAGCTGGCATGATGCGAAATGTGAGTGAATGGTGCGCGTATGCGCGCGAATCAAGCGGATGAGGCAGCCCCCGTTTAAGCCGCCGGCGGAAAGCTTGCCGGCATAGCATACATGCGCTCGAAGTCTTCCAAGTACGGGCCCGAGATGCCCAATGCGTGGATATCATCAAGCCCCGCAACGCCGAAGCTGTCCAGGTAGTCGCGCACGTCCTCGGCAACGGCTTCCTTGTTGCCAAGCATACCCTCGTCGTACAACTCACCGATGGCCACCACAGCGCCCATACGGAAGAACTCCTGAAACTTGCGTTCAAGCTCTGCAGCGGAAACCATATCGGAGCAGCTTGACGCGTTATCAACGCTAGCGGGCGCGGCCGCGACACGATCTAGGCGGGCATGGCGGCCGGACATTGCCTTCATCTCGCTTGCGACTGCTTCATACGTTGGCGTGTGCTTCTTCGTGAACATGGGAGGGCTCCTTACCTGCGCTTGCCGTTTCGTTGTTGTGCATATTACGCGGTAAGGACAATTTGAGAGTCCCACGCGTGGGACTCTCAAAAAATAATTTCGCGGTTTTTTAACGCCCGATAGCTTATTGCCAAGCCTCCCCAAAAGCGTTCGCTCAGTCGCTGCTATCGATAACGATAAAAACCCTCGCCGGCACCGACACCCGTTTTACCTGCATCAATGCGCTCTTTAAGAGCAGCCGCGATTTTCGCCGGCACCGAGTCGGGGTCTTTTGTACGCGGATCAAGCACCACAATGTTGTACGCCGTGGTCAGCCCAACGATGTCAAGGATACGGAACGGGCCAAGCGGAGCGCCCGTACCAAGCATCCACGTTTTGTCGATGGTTTCCGGATCGGCCACGCCCGTTGCATACAACGCTTCTGCCGCGTTGAGAAACGGAACAAGCATGCTGTTCAGAATATAACCCGGCTGCTCTTTGTGCAGCTGCAGCGGAACCATGCCCAAATCAGCGGCAAACTGGACCACCGCGTTATAAGCAGCCGCACCGGTTCCCGGATGGCCCATGACCTCTGCCGTGTTGTTGCGCCATATGCGGTTTGCAAAGTGCAGCGCCAGGAATTTCTCCGGGCGACCCGTTGCCTGGGCCATCTGGCTTGGAAGCAACGTTGAAGAATTCGTTACCAAAATGGTTTGCTCGGGCAGATACTTCGCCAACTCAGCGTAAAACGCATCTTTTTGAGCGGGGTCTTCGGCTATGGCCTCGATGACTAAATCAGCGTTGCATGCGGCCTGCTCGTAGCTAGTGGTGAAGCGAATGGCCTCGAACGCCTGCTGTGCTTTCTGCTTGAGTTGGTCGATCTGATCAGCCGCCAGCTCAGGAGAATCAGCCAATCCTCGACAATAAGCAGCAGGGTCGGTTTTCATGGCCTCAAGCGTTTCCAAATACGTTTGGCGAAGCTGCTCGAACTTCGGCTTCGCGCGATCGATGGAGCCTTCGCTGCGCAACCATACGGTTACGTTGAAGCCCTTGTAAGCCGCCTGATACGCTATCTGGCTTCCCAGCACGCCACCACCAGCAACGACAACGTTTTCGATACCCATTATTCGGCCTCCGTTCTGCGCGTAGACTTGCGGTTTTCACCTGGCGCGAAACCGAATACGGCTCCGCGCCATAAGCCTAGCATGCAGCTTGCAAATGCCGATTCATTTGTCATGCAAGCGGTATCGATTCGTTGCCACTGGCACCGAAGCGTTATCACGGCGTTGCCAGCAAACCTGTCACCCCGCCAAACCTACCATTCGCCCAGCAAGTCTTCAGCAAAGCCCACGCGGTAGTCCTTGAACACGACCCCGTCGCCGGCCTGCGTGGCGTCCAGATCGACATCGGCCGCAATGGCGAAATCGTTGTCACCATCCTCGTCGTGGAAGATTTGACGCACATGCCACACATGCGCTTCTTCCTCGTCGGCCTCGTTCAGGATGAGGTACGCCTTCGACCGCGCATCGGCGTCCAGCAGAATCTCTTCATGCGCCTCATAGTACTCATCCAACGCTTGAGCCCATGCGCGCTCGCCAAAGCCCCACTCGCCATCCGCTTCACCCAAGCCGGCGATATCGCGATGAGCCGCCATGCGCACGCGGCTGAACAGGGCGTTGCGCACCAGCACGGTCAAACCGCGACGATCATGCACCACCGCTTCAGCACCCGCTGCATCGGGCGGCGCCGCATCAAGCACCGACCCGGCGTTTTCCCACTCGTCCACCAAGCTGCTGTCAACGCTGCGCACAACCAAGCCCAGCCAAGCGATGATGTCCTTCAGCTGCTCGGTGCGCTTGTCCTCGGGGATGGTGCGGTCAAGGCCGCGGAATGCCTCGGACAGGTAGCGAAGTAAAATGCCCTCGTAGCGCATGATGCCCAGCTTCTGGATGTAGCCCTTGAAGTCGGCCGCGCTTTCCAGCATATCGCGCAGCACCGACTTCGGACGCAGGCAGTAATCACGCGCCCACGGCACTGCATCGCAGTACTTGCCGAATGCCGCATCAAGCAGGTCTTCCAGCGGCTTAGGATACGTGACCTCGGCGATGCGCTCTAGGCGCTCGTCATAGTCCACGCCATCCATCTTCATCTCCGCCATAGCCGCGTCGCGCGCCTTGCGTTCCTGCGCACGCAGCACCTGACGCGGGTCTTCCAGCGTTGCCTCGACCATGGAAACCAGGTCGAACGCGTACTCGGGGCTTTCAGGGTCAAGCAGCTCCAGCGCCGCCAGCAAAAACGGCGACAGCGGCTGATCGAGCGCGAAATCTTCCGGCAAATCCATGGTGACGGAATATGCGTCCTGGCCATTTTCATCCACATCGTGCACGACCACACCGGCATCGATGAGCGTTTGCAGAACCTCGGCGGCGCGCACGTGCAGCTTCACCTTTTCCTCGTCGGGCTGCAGCGAGTCATCGATAAGCTGGTCAACGCGAGCACGGGCGTTGCCACCTTGCTCAACCTCGGCAAGCACCATGGAATGCGTGATGCGCATACGCGGCGTCAACTGCTCGGGCACGGAATCGACCAGCTTCTTGAACGTGTCCTCGTTCCAGTTGACGAAGTTCTCGGGCGGACGCTTCTTCTTGATCTTCTTCAGCTTCTTCGGATCGCCCGCCGCCTTCACCTCGGCCTTATGGTTCTCGATTTCATGCTCGGGTGCCTCGGCTATGACCACGCCTTCCGTGTCGAAGCCGGAGCGACCCGCACGACCGGCAATCTGGTGAAACTCGCGGCTGCGCAGGCGGCGCATCTTGCGACCGTCGAACTTCGTAAGCTGCGTCAGCACCACGGTGTGGATGGGCACGTTGATGCCCACGCCCAGCGTGTCCGTGCCGCAGATAACGGGCAGCAGGCCCTGTTGCGCCAGCTTTTCCACCAGCAAGCGATAACGCGGCAGCATGCCCGCATGGTGCACGCCCACGCCGCAGCCCAGCAAGCGCTTGAGCGTTTTGCCGAACGCCGTGGAGAACTGCGCGCCCTTCATGGCTTCCTTCACCGCTTCGCGCTGCTCCTTGGTGGCCACGCCATAGCTGGCAAGGTTCTGAGCGCTGGTAAGCGCCGCGTCCTGCGAGAAGTGCACGATGTACAGCGGGCCCTCGTTCTTGCGCAGCGCCAGCTCCACCGTGCCCTCAAGCGGGGTGAGCGCATACTCGTACGACAGCGGCACGGGACGCGGGGCATCGATGACGTTCGACACGTCGCGCGTGGTTTGACGGCGCAGCAAATCGGCAATTTGCGTGACGTCCCCTAGCGTGGCGCTCATAAGCAAAAACTGCGTTTTCGGCAGCGTAAGCAGCGGCACCTGCCACGCCCAACCGCGATCGGTATCGCTGAAGAAATGGAACTCGTCCATGGCGACACTGTGGATAAGCGCATCAGGGCCTTCGCGCAGCGCTTGGTTCGCCAGGATTTCCTCGGTGCAGCAGATGATGGGGGCATCCGTGTTGATGTGCACATCGCCTGTGATCATGCCCACGTTGTCGCGGCCCAGAAGTTCCACCAAGCTGAAAAACTTTTCGCTGACCAGCGCTTTGATGGGCGCCGTGTAGTACGACGTCTCCCCAAAGCACATGGCCATGAAATGCATGCCCAGCGCAACCAAGCTTTTGCCGCTGCCTGTAGGCGTGCCCAAAATCACGTGGTCGCCCACCATAAGCGACATGAGCGCCTCTTCCTGGTGCGGCCACAGCTCAATGCCGCGATCGGCAACCCAGCCCGTGAACGCCTCGAACGCCTCTTCTTCCGTAAGGTCGGGGTTTGTGTCGTACAAGTGGTACGCCAGCGCGCCAAGCTCCCCCGGTTCATGCCCTTCGGCTTGCGCTGCGAGCGTTTCGACGATGTCCTCGCCCTCGAATGTATGAATATCAGCCATAAAGGATCCCCTTGTATCGTGAGCCTAAAGAGCCGTGCGTTTAATTCGCCGCTAGCTCTTCCCGGCGCGGTCTTTCAGATTGCGGCAACCGAGCATCCGTGCAGCGCCTTCGGCAGCAAACTACCGTGCAGCATCGATCGATATTGCCTGTTCGTATAAGGTTTCAGGCGCAACATCTTGGCCCTCGGGCCATTCGATGGTATCACCCGTTTCCGCAATGCGAACTTGTTGGAAATAGCCAGCATCAAGCACGTGCTGCCACGAAGCAGGACAGTGCTCAAGATATGACGCCACGTCGAATCGTCCGACAAAGCCGTCGGTCCAGGTTACAACCACTGTATGATTGGCATCGGCACAAACGGCCACTACGTCTAAGCCAATATCCCATTCCCTAGAGCACACCGCCACTCCTTAGCGCAAAGGTTCGATTCGATAGCAATCGCTTCGATGCGACGCGAGATACCAATTGTCTTGCAATTCCTGCTCATGCAGCGCAATCCATGCCTGCATAAGCTTGTGCTGCTTTATTGGCAAACCGCCGCGCAGCACCTGCCCTTCGAGCGAGTATACCGCCTTCTTGTCGGCATACTTCGCATGAATGTGCGGAAGCGAATGAGGGCTCCCAACCTCTACATACATGGTAACGATAATCCCGTAGAAACGGCTGAGTTCGGGCACAACTATCCCCTTCCCTGCGGCGCGGCGCCGCATTCCCGTGATGAAGAGGATCTTGCGAACGTGGTATGGGCTGAAGGCGGGACCCTTCGCCTGCTTGGACGCGGCATGAAGCCGAGCGTTCGCACTAGCTCGTTGCACCTACTATGCAACCTCTACGTCCGCAAGGTCGTCCACCAGGTTATCGAACACGTCCACCGCTTCGTCCACCAGTCGCCAAACCTTGTCGGGAATGTGCTCCGAAAGCCCTTCCCAAGCTACAACCTTGCTCACCGAAGCGCAGGTCACACGGGCAAAATCCTCCACCGACAGCCCCATGTACTCGCGCAAAGCGCGAAACTCGGCCCCGCCACGAACCTGCGAATTACCGCCAAAACCCATAGTGCGCCTCCTTTTGACTAGCTTGCATATGCCACGCGAAGCGGATAAATGCTTCGCGACGAGCAAGCGCGCAGCGTCCGACTTCGCCAAGCCTCAACCCGCAAAGCCGCAGGGCCGCGCGCAAACCCGTCGCCTACGACGTCTTCACCAAATCGCCCAGTTCCTCGATATAGCGGCTGGCGCAAGAGACGACGATGCGCAACGCGCGCACGCAAACGGGGCCGGCGTTACGCTCGTCAACAATCAAGTTGTAGTCGCATGCAACTCGATCTCGAGCGTCGTTGAGGTAGCACTTTGCGAAACGATAATCGCTGTTGACCTGGTTAAGCTTGACGATGATTTCAGGAATTTTCGCCGTGTCAACCACGCGCGCAATTGACGGCTCGACGAAATTGACCGCGTCGGCCTCATCGCCATCTTCATCGAAGTCGACGAAGACGATAAACTTCACGCCACGCGTTTTCACGGGAACCACCACGATGTTCTCTTCTTCGCTCAACAGTTCGAACTTCATGCCTTCGCGACGAAGTTCCTTGACGAACGCCTCGCGCAGCTGTGTTGCCGTTGCCATTGTTTCTCTCCCTTCCTGTGGGAACGTTGCTGCGACAAATCCGATTCAGCTTGCTTGCCGCTGACATCAGTATGCAAACGGCCCAACGCCGCCGTTGCGCAACGGCGGCAAGGCGCGGACGAGGCCAACCTGCTACACTTTATTAAGAGAAGCCTGCAAGGCAGTTTTGCCGATGAGCAGGCACATTGGGAGACGGGAGCGCCAAGCATGGAACAACTTGCAAGCGACACGGCCAAGGCGCATCAGCCGCTTGTTTTTCTTGGCGGCACGTGCAACGGATCAACATGGCGCAGCCGAATTATCCCGCTTTTGACCTGCGATTACTTCGACCCCGTTGTGAGCGAATGGAACGAAGCCGCGCGTGCACGCGAACTTGACGCACGCGAGCACGCCGATATCGTGCTGTACGCCTTGACCCCGCTGATGGAAGGCTGCTATTCAGTTGCCGAAGCGGTGGACGACTCGAACAAGCGGCCCGCCTCCACGGTGATGGTGCTGCTGGCGGCGCCTGACGGCGGCAAGCAGTTCACGCCGCACCAACTACGCGCGTTGCGCCAGACCGGTGAGCTGGTAAAACGCAACGGAGCTGCATACTTCGAAAACCTTGAGGAAGCCGCCGATTTCATCGCGCAACGTACGACAGCGTGTCAGAAAGAGCAAGAGAGCTAGAGAAGGAAGGGGCATTGGAGAAGTTCGGCGCCCCTTCCCCGCAGCGGCGCCGAAGCCCCGCCGCCTTCGAGTACCGCAGCCGGCAACGGCCTAATCCATGAGAATCGGCTGACACAGCTCCCTCTACAGCGTCATGACCAGCTCGTGCAGCTGCACGGCGTCTTTGGCGAACTCGACGGCCTGCTCCAAACGTGCAACGCCGATAAGTTCCACGCGCGCATGCTCAGCAGCCCGCTTGGCCTCGGGCGCGGTGGCAAATGACACGGGACACACCAGCGCATCGCAGCCATACGCCGCCGCGCGCGCAACGATGAACGGAGCTTTCTCCAACACATCGGACGAGTCGAGCGCAACCTCGCCCGAAGGGCGCACGGCGCCGAAAAACGCCGTGCGTTCAAGTTCGGCGGGCAAGCCGGCATCTGCCAGCGCCAAGGCCACGGCGAAGCCGAGCATGGCGTCCGGACAATGGCATCCCTGCAGGTCATCAGCTTCCGCAAGGAACAGCTGCACGCCTTTGGGGAACACGCGCAGCTGCGCCAGCGCAACCTGCGCCAGCTTGACGTTGCGCCCCACGGCAGGCACGTCGGACAGACACGAAACGGCGCCTTCGCCCGACACCGCACCCACGCACGCAAGCGCCGCTCCGCCCGCAGATCCGCCGCGGCCCATGATTACGCGCACGCCGCTAGTAGCGACAAGCTGCGCCGGAAACAGCTTACGCGCCTGTTGCACGCCCACGCGACCGTCGCCGCCGGCGCAAGCAAGCAGCTGCTCAAGGCGCTTCTCGAACCCGCGCAAGCCGGCAGCGTCATCAAGTTGCGCCAAATGACGCAAGGCATCGTCGCTCACTTTAATACCCGGCAAGCCAAGCTTTTCGCCCAGGCGCTCCACCAGCACCGCCTTCGCGATGGCTACCTTGGCCTCGGGCGTGTAGCCGAACACGTGCACAACGGTACAGCGATCCACAAGGTAAGGCGACACTTTGTCCAGGTCATTGGCCGTAAGCACCACCAACCAGCGTGACAGGTCCGCGGGCACGTTAAGGAAGGAATCGGCAACGCGCCCCTCATCAAGCAGCGAAAGCAGGGCCGTTGCGTCGCAGCAGCTAGGCTTGTCCACCTCGTCGATAAGCAGCACGCCGGGCGCGCCGGCATGAGCGGCAGCCACCTCGGTCAGCAAACCGGGCGCATTGCGGGAGCCGAACACCTCAGATGCGGACAGGCCAGGGAAGTCGCGCTTGGCGAACGGCACGCCGCCAAGCGCCCCCGACAGCGACTCGCACAGCGTGGTCTTGCCCGTTCCCGCAGGGCCTACCAGCAGAAGCGGACGCGGATGCGCGGCGCGCAAACTTGCGGAGACCGCCTTCGCCATGCCCTCGATGCCGCCAAGCAGCGGATGCGTGTGCTCAATTGCATCTACGACCTGGGCATTCGAGAGCGTCGGCAAGCGCGTACCATCGGGGACCGCATCCAGAAGCACCTTCAAGCGGCGACGCGCGTGCTCGCTCGCGGGATCGGCGTCGTCAAGCGCCGAGGCCAGCAACGCGCACGCCACATCGTCGACATCCGAGGAAAGCGCGGCGCGCTTCAGCCCGTACCACACGCGCGGGTCATTTGCGTTCGGCGCCGGAAGGATTTGCGCAACGCCTTCCGCATCCAGCGCAACGCCTTGTTCGCGCTGCGCGGCAGATGCAGCGAGCAGGCGGCAGCAGTTTGTCACCGACTCGGTACCATCATCGAAGCAATAGCCGTCAACCACGCATTCGGGCAGGTCAAAGGCGTATTCGACCTTGGCAGCGTCGAGTTGGCGGCGCACCTCGGCAACCTTCTCGTCACACGTCAACGCATGGACCGTAGCACTGACGGCACAGCACGAAGCAAAGCCTTTGTCACGCGAAGCGGCATCGCAAACGATAATCAACGGCTGCGAAAACCTCGCTTGAATGCCCAAGTAGGCATCGCGAAAAGTGCCGCAGCGCGCCAGCGTTTTCAGGAACTGGACCGGATCGCCGTCAGACTTTTTCAAATTCGCAAGAGTGTGGGCGTTACGCACGATTACGCCGCATTCCCCACTCTCGAACAAACCACGAGCAACCATGCCCAGCGCTGCCTGCGAGAACGGCGCCGCGCACCCCATCAGGTCAAGCGAGGAAGAACACGAACCGGCATCGATGGTCAACGCCGGCAACGCATCGCGCGAAACGCAGCTTGCAAGCGCGCGAGCAAGATCGTCAACCGGCGCTCCCGAAGGCGCATTCAGCAGCACCGCCACGCGTTGTCCCGACTCCGCGCAACGGCGAACGGCCTGGGCGGCGGTGACGAAATCCTCGCGATAGCACGGCGGCAAACCGGCAAATGCCGCTTCGTAGCGGCGTTCGTCAAACGCAACAGGCGAGCGCCCCGGGTCGGGCACGCGGCACAACGCCAACGCGCAGCGCAGGCGAGCGCGACCATCGCCGGACGGATTCTTCGTCAAGTTGCGAACTTCTGCGGCAGCTTGGGGCTCGATAACGCCGACCGACAGGCACAGCTTCGCAACCTGCGACAACTGCATGTCGGTGAGCATGCAAAGCTGGTCTTCGGCAACGGGTGCCTTCTCCAGCAGCAAGGCAAGCGCGCGCAAAGGCTCCTCGGCGGCTTCGATGTCGTCCTGATTGGTGCACAAAGCGGAAAGAGCGGCGGAAAGCTTGACGCCAAGCGCCCCGAAGCGCGCAGACCAAGCGTTCACAGCGGCGTCATGCGGCGTCAAGGGGGAAGCGTCGCGTTCGCCTTTGACGTCAGCCGCGTCCTCGGTTGCCCCAACCAGCTCGATTTCATCGTCGGCAGCCGCTGCCGACGCTCCAACGGCAGCGGTCGGCTCATCCGCACCCGAAAGCAGCTTCGCGATGTGCTCGACGATGATCGCATCGTCAACAGGGGTTTTCGCCATGATCGGTTCCTTTCCTCGGCATTGTTGCTGGGGAAACGGTACCGGCAAACGTTTGACACCGTTGCGCAACGGGACCGAACGCCGCGCCGCATTATGACAGCAGCGCAAAGGCCCCGAGACTTCAAGCCAGCGGCCGGTGCGAGGCCGAGCCGCGCATCCGGTTGCGCAACGAGCGGAGGACACAGCTCTCGGCAGCAACGAAACCGGATTTGCTCAAGACGACCCGCCCCGCAGCCGAAACGTGGCCCAGCCGGAAAACCGGTTGCGCAATGGGGCGAAAACCCAGTCGCTACCGTACAGACATCGGAAAACCCGCAACGAAAGGACCATCATGAAACGCACGTCTTGCACCCCCTCCCCCGTTCGCCGCCGCGCACTGGCCGTGGCGCTGTGCGCGCTGCTGGCAACGGCGCCGCTGGCCGGCTGCGGGCAGCAGGCCGAAGAACCGCAAGCCCTGGGCACCTACACCGTGAAAACATCTGCCGTACCCACTGACCAGGTTGAATGCTCCGATGCAGCGCTGGTGGTAACGGCCGCGCAAGGCCAGGCGTTCCGCGTTCCCAACAACGCGCTTGCTTTCGCGAAGGCCGCCGTGGAAGGCTGCGGCTACATGTCAACCGTCGACTCCGCCGGCAGCGTGGACGGCGCCGTGTACACGGCCACCTCGAACTCGAAGGCCAACAAGCGCGAAGAGACCGACACGAACACGAAAGCCGTATTCAAGGACGCTTGCAGCCTGCGCGCCAGCAAGCCCGAAGTAAACCTGCTGGCGGCACTGAACGCTGCAGCGTCCGACCTGCAGGCAAACGCCGTCGGCGACCGCAAGGCCATCTGCGTTGTGGCTTCCGGCATTTCAACCACCGGCCTTTTGGCCACCACGCCCGAGCTGTTGGCCGCCGATGCGCACGACGTTGCCGCGCAGCTGCGCGAGCTGAACGCCATCGGCAACTTCAGCGGCATCGACGTACACTTTTACGGCCTGGGACAAGCCACGGGCGATCAATCGATGCCCGCTTCCGTTGCCGGCAAAAACGCCGCGCTGCTTGCGGCCGTAGTGGAAGAAGGCGGCGGCACGGCCGTGGTTGAACCCGATCAGCTAACCCCGCTTGGCTGCGACGACGAGCTTCCCACATGCACCGTAATGGCGTTCGAAAGCGATGCGCTAACGCTTCCCACCGTTGCGCCTGGTGAAAGCGTCGAAGTGACCCTTGATGACGCGCAGCTGCAGTTCGTCGGCGACGAGGCAACCTTCGCCGACCCCGAAACCGCAGACGAGCTGCTCGGCAGCATCGCCGAGCAGGTTCGCGAGCAGGGTTACACCGTTGAAGTCGAAGGCCACACCGCCGCCTCGCAGCTGTACCCCGACCATGGCATGGAGCTTTCCACGCGCCGCGCGCAAGCCGTAGCCGATGCCCTAACCACCCGAGGCATCGATCCGGCCCAGGTCACGGCCGCAGGCGTCGGCGACCGCGACTCAACGTCGCTAGCCTCGGGCACCTTCAGCGAAGCCCAAGCCGCCCAAGACCGCAAAGTGGTCCTGCGCTTCCATGCAGCGTGAGCAACCATAGAAGCCTGCTCATCGCGTTAGACGACCTTATTCAACCCTTCACCCACATTCAGCTTCTCGAGAAAACGGCCACTGTTGGTCACTTTCTCGAGAAGCTGAATGAATTGGGGACATAATTCGCCGAAGCTGAAACGACCGCGAAGCACCATAGGCACGCCGCAACGAATAGCCTTGCAGCAATAAGCAAAACGCCAGGTCACAAGCTCACAAACTAGAAAACGCCCATGCCCAGCAACCACGCACCCCAACCGCAAATTCAGGAACTCGAAAAACCGTCCAACAGTGGCCACAATTCCGCGCTCCTGAATGCGGCAAAGAGGCTGCGGCATGACCACCCCAGCCCCTTCGGCAAAAAGACCCTTCGTCACGACGGGCGAATGCCGCAACCGCCCCTCGCTTCACCATCGCGCCGAACATCGCGAAGAAACCCGAGCGCAAGGGTTCTCGTCACGAATAGCGTCGCGCTCGCCAGGCAATCGGCGGGTGCGACGGGCAATTCGCGCAAGGTCGCACCTCTTGCGGGCGCAAGCGGCTATCATGGACTCACCTGTCAAACAACCGCGATTGACGGCGCGCTCCGCCCGCCCGTCGCGCCCTCGCCCCAAGGAGCCGCCGATGCCCAGTAAGAAGCTGCACACCGCGTTCGTGTCGTGCCCCACTGAGCTGCGCGAAGAGCGCCGCGCGGTGCTTGACGTGCTGCTGTCGTTCGACGCCTTCCCCATTTCCACCGAGTTCTTCACCATCCAGTCGAAAGACGGCTTTCGCGACATCGAGCAGCTGATCGACGACTCGGACTACTTCATCTTGCTGCTGTCCGACCGCAGCGGTTCGGTGCTTGACCTGCCCGACGGCACGTGCGCCAGCTGGACCGAGCTTGAGGCGCGCTACGCGTTCGCGCACGCCGAGGAAAACGGGCAGAAGATCATCGTGTTCCAGTTGCCCCAGCTCACGGCCGCGCTTTCGGCGGACCCCGCAACGCTTGACGCGCAGACGCGCCGCCAAGTGGCGTTCGCGAACAGCCTGGCCGGCAACACGGTGAACGCCGTGGGAAGCGTCACCGAGCTGCGCACGCGCCTGGCCACGTTCATCGAGGGCGCGAAATCCTCGGGCGCCACGCCCGGCTGGATCCGCGGCTTCTCGCGCGAGGGCGTGCCGGGGCTTGCGT
The DNA here is from genome assembly GCF_977052095.1 of Senegalimassilia sp. Lineage (NCBI taxonomy): Bacteria > Bacillati > Actinomycetota > Coriobacteriia > Coriobacteriales > Coriobacteriaceae > Senegalimassilia > Senegalimassilia sp. The sequence goes on along the minus strand of NZ_CDRSTZ010000003.1, from coordinate 47,489 downwards.
TCGGCAAAACGTACCATCACGTGCACCTTTCGCAAAGCCTGCCCGACTACCTACGCATCGGCACCATCCGCTTCAGCTGCTCGACCACCGCGCCACGCATGATCCACGCCGACGCCGTGAACTACAAGGCCGCGCTTGGCGAAGACGGCCGCGTAGTGCCGCGCCTGGGCCGCAACAAAACGGAATGGACCGCCGAATACGCCTACGACGCCGGCCGGCTCACCGGCATTTACGAAGCGCACAAGCGCATAGCCGAAACGTTTGGCGACTTCTCGATTTCCGCAGGTCACCGGCGCGGCATCCACGATTTTCGCGTATCATCGCACCAGGACCGCTACGTGCTGGACGGTTCGTTCGCCGACGCCATCAGCCGCGACAACCTGAAGCAAAGCTGCAAGTCAGGCGAGGTGTACGTTTTCGAAACCGAAGACGCGCTCAACCGGTTCCTTGCGTCCGAATGCCCCGATTTGCTCGAAACCCTCAAGGAGGCCTAAATGAGCATGGATTTCGCACCCGTCATCGACGCCGTCAAGTCAACCCGCCCCATCATCTTCGACAAGGCGCTGGCGTCGTCGGTGAAAATGAAGGGCGAGGCCGACTTCGTTACCGAGGTTGACCTGCGCATCAGCGAGCACCTGAAGCAGCAGCTGGGGGCGCTGCACCCCGAGATCGGGTTCATGTCGGAAGAGGAGGAGCCCGGCGAGCTGGCGCGGCGGCGCTGGATTTTGGACCCCATCGACGGCACCACGAATCTGGTGTTCGGCTACAACATGTCGTCGGTGTCGCTGGCGCTGGTGGAAGACGAGCGCCCCGTGTTCGGCGTGGTGTACAACCCCTTCTCTGACGAGGTGTTTTGCGCCGAAGCGGGCCACGGCGCCACGCTGAACGGCGCGCCCATCGCCGTGGTGGACCGCCCGGTGGACGGCTGCCTTATCGAGTTCGGCGCCGGTTCCACGCGCAAGCACGAGGCCGACGTGGCGTTCGACGTGGCGAAAAACGTGTTCAAACACTGCCTGGATTTGCGGCGCATCTGCTCGTCGGCGCTGGCCATCTGTTTCGTGGCGTGCGGGCGCATCAACGGGTATTTCGAGAAGCGCCTGAAGCCATGGGACTACGCCGCCGCGTGCCTGATCTTGGCGGAAGCCGGCGGGCAATCCAGCAACTGGGACGGCGCACCCATGCAGTACGCCGCGCCGCAAAGCATCGTGTGCGGATCGCCGAAAGCCTACGCGTTTCTGCGGGAAGCCGTGGCCGCGAAGTGAGGGCGCGTTCTGCCGAAAACGCTGCGGGGCCTTCCGCGGAAGAGGGCGCTGGGGCGCGCGAGCTGGCGAGCGATTTCGCGCTAGCCGCAGGAGCGGGTGTCGGTGGCGTTGACTCTACCGAGAGTGCTACGGGGTTGCTGACAGCGGAGGCAGACGCCGAAGCCGACTGCGGCGGTGCCGCGGGCTCGCAATCTGCGGAAACCGAAACGGAAACGGGCTGGTCGCGGGCCGATTATGCGGCCGGCGAACGCTTGCGGCTTGTCTTTGGTGAACACGCTCGCCCGCTCGTGTCGTCGCGACGCAAGGAGACGTATCGCGCGTGCTATGTTGACGCCGACGGCGCGAACGCCATTCCCGTCGTAGCCACGTTCTTCAGCGACCGCAGGGCGTTCGAGAAAGAATTCGAGAAGCTTGAGCTGGCGAACAGCCTGGGGGTCGGCCCGCGCGTGTTCGACGTGTACCACCGCGAGAAACCGCAGGTCATCGGCGCGAATGACAGCGTGAATGGAACGACGGGCGGAAGCTATGCGAGCAAAGCAGCGGCCGCCGCGAACGCGCGCGATGCTTGCAGCGACAGCGCGCTCTCAAGCATTGCGGGCAACGCGACGCACGATGCGGCAGGCTTCAACAACGTAGGCAACGCTCCGGACAATCGCCCGGCTTTCCCCTGTTTGGTCGAAGAGGACCTGGGCGTTTCGCTGGCGGATATGATCGGCGAAGGGGCCGCGGCACCGCATATCGAAGCTGGCCGACGCGGGGTTCGCCTTGCGCCCGTCGGAAGCGCCGAGCGCACACGGCAGGTTGCGAAAATCGCATTCGACATCGGCGCCGAGCTGACGCTGTTGCACGAGCACGGCGCTTTTTATCTGGATTTGAAGCCCTCGAACGTGTGTGTGCGCGCGTACGGAAACGCGCCCGCCGACATCCGCGCGGGGCTGATTGATTTCGAGTCGCTGGTTACATCGAGCCGACCGTCGGACTACTCAACGCTTGCGTGCTATAACACGCTGTGCGCCTGGGCGCGCGCGAAAGGCGTTGCTGCGCCCATGTTGACGAACCAGATTGTTGACCTGGGGTTTCTTCTGCTTGTAGCCGCCAGTGCGCTTTGCGGAAAGACCGTTGGCTCGCTGTGCGCAGCCGATATCGACGCCGCTTGCGCCCTGCCGGGCATGGGATTTTTCGCCATCCGCTACGGCTGCTTCGACGTTCGACCGCTTAGCGAAAGCGACCTTGCCGCGCTGGCCGAAGCGGCGGGTATGACGCGCGCGCAGTCGAAAACGCAAGCGCTACCGCGCCCAACCGAAACCAACATGAACGAGGATGCCATTCCCGAGTCGCGCGAAAACGCAACCCCGAATTCGCTTAGCGGCGAAATGGCGAATTCGCCCAATGATGTGGCGGCCGCGTCCTCCGCACATGCCACGCCGACAACGTTGTCGGCGCGCATCGCGACAAGCTTCCCCGAAGTCGGCAACGATGATCGCGGGCCCGCCTTCGGACGCTTCGGCTTCTGCGACGCCGTCGACAAGCTGCGCGCGGCGCAAAATCCGCTGTATGTGCTGGCCAAGCGCAAATTCGACATCGCCCTGGCGTGCCACGGCGACTGGTGCAACACGGCAAACGCAAGCCGCAGCGACCTCATCAGGGATTTCTTCGCGCAAGACCCCGTCAAAATCAAGCAGGGGCTGCGTCAGGCAAACGGCATCCTCAGCTACGTGGAACGGCTGGGCTGCGCGCTGGTTCCCGAACAGCTTGCCAACCTGCCCCGTTACCGCGCGCGGCGCCTGCGCCAGCTCACCTGCGGGCAAATGCTGCTGGTTGCCCAATGGGAGCACGAAAGCTGGCGCGCGCTGCACGAGCAGCTGGGCTTTCGCTACGCCGAGCGCAACGCGGACGGCACGCGACCCACCGGGGCCAACGAGTACCTGTTGGACTGGGAAAGCCTGTGCGAAACGCCCGAGACGGACGCGGCGCCCCTGCCTGCCGACGCCCCACGCGACGCCGCGCTCGCAAAGCTGTGGGACACGCGCGCCCGCAACGACATCGCGTTCGCCTGCGGCATCGTCGGCAAACTGCAATCCATCGGCCTCTCCGTCATCAACGAAACCTACCGCCCGCCCAGCAGATAGGCATAGCGAGCGTCAGGATTTTTCTCGGTTTCCTCACTTTTTGCAACTTTTTCGAAGTAGCGGGGCAATTTGAAACCATCATGCACGGTTCTTTGCATCAGCTACGCTGGATATGCTTTGTTCATTACTGAAATTGCATCGTTCATAGCACAGTTCAAGAATCAAAGCTACGATAATCCTGCCTTTCCTTCCCCGCTTGCCCCTCTACTCCAAAAAACGTGCAGTTTTTGCTAACAATCGCAGTTTTCGCAACGTTCGGCAATCGCGATAGAGGTCCCCATCGCAACGATTTGAGACAAGCCGTTAAGCCAACCGCCTCTTGCGCCACCGGCAAACGTCAGTTGCGCTGGCCCGCTAGCCATTCGCGTACGTGACGCGCGGGCGAGTAGGCGCTTGGGCGCCACAGCTGCTCGCCGGCAGCGCTAATCAGCACACGCGGCGCGCCAAGGCGCGGGCCGGCGGAGAAGAAAAACGCGCCCGGCACCTGCGGCCCAACTTCGCTAAAGCGCAGGTCACTGGGGTTGCAGCCCAAACGTTGCGCTGCCGCAGCGCGCATGGCCTCGCTGGGAGCAACCGCGGACTCGACCGCGCCGCGGGCCGCGTGCCCAACCGCGCACTGCTGGCTTTGCGCCGCCTCAGCCTGCATGGCCCCATCCAAAACGGCAGCCCGCTCCTCGGGTTGATTGTTGGGCAATTTCGTGTTCATCACTGCATCCTTCCTTGCTCGTTTTCCTAGGTTATCGCACATTCACGTGATAGCGAATGGCCGGGTTTTCCTGCACGTAGTCGCGCAGCAGGCTGACCTCGCCACATTGGCTGTCAAGCACGTACACGTGGCCCGTCTCGCTGGTGGCCAGGTTCACCCAGTGGCCGGTTTCGCCGTCGGGCGGCCACTCCATGGCGCACATGCCGTGCCAGCCCGGACCTTGCGAACGCGCGAACTGTTCCAGCTGGTCAGGCGCGCAATCCGCAAAACGCATGTCGCACGCCTCCTCCATCCCGCCAATGGTGCCGATGTTGCGCCAATCGGCCTGCGCCTGCGGGTCGATGCCCGACAGCCGCTCCCACGTGGCGAACGCGCAACCGCCGCAATTGCGCGCGTACGCGTTGTCCACGTTGGGGTCGAAGTTCGGGTTCACGCCATTGATGAGGCTTTCATATTCGGAAACTTCTTTGCCGACGACCAGCTGCTCGCGCGCCTCGACAAGCTCGTCGTACGTCATGGCGTCGAGCGCTTCGTCGATCGAGCCGGGCGGCGGCGCAGCGGACGGCGTTTCGTCGAACTCACTCAGCGGCTGCGCCGCTTGGCTTGCCGTCTCATCGGGAACGCTGAGCACCTGGTTTGCCGGCACTACCTCTTGCCCGCCGGGGTCGAACGCACCGGGGTCCAGCCCGCTTTCGCCGCTCGAAAGCTCATCGGGAAAGTCAAGACCGGCGGCCGCATCGAACGCAACCAGGCCGGCAACGCACCACGCGCCTACTTCGATATCGGCCGCGCCCGTCTCGTCGGTCTCTCCGTCCGTCTCGTCCACGTCATCGAATTCGGACATCGCACGCTCCTTCCTTGTCCGCAAATAGCTCTAAGGAAGGCAAATTCGCAGGCCAGACGATTGCTTTCGCCATCTCGCATCTCTTCTATCTTCAGCGAATCACCTTCCGGCGCCCATTGTGTCGACCGGCAACGCGCCCCATTGCGCAACGGCGCGCGAACGCGAAGGCAACAATGCAGACACGGAAGCAAGAGAGCGAAAGGCGAATCATGAGCAGCGAAAACAGCATGTCGAACTCCGTTGCTGAGCGCGAGGCGCTTGGCATCAGCACGCAAACGCCCCTGGTGCAGGGCGACATTGTCAGCGGGCGCGTGGTGGAGGTGGTGGCGCAGCAGTCGATCCAAAACGCGTCCGGGAAGTGGGTGGCGCTGGTGGCCGACGGCAAGCCCTACGAGTTCGGCACGCAGACGCACAAAACCACCCTGTTCGTCGAGCCCATAAACGCGTTCGGCAACGACTTGGCTGCGCAACAGCGCGCGCTGGTGGTGTTCGGCGACATCAGCGGCAGCGTGGCGAAGGGCCACATTGTGCAAGCGAAGGTCAAGGAACGCGGCGGGGCGCTGGTGGTGCAGCAGCTGAACAACCTCACCACGCATTCGTCGATTCAGCCAGCGGCGCAAGCGAACGGCTCGACGATCCTTGTCGTTGGCGCCGTGCTGCTGTTGGCGCTGGCGTTCATCGCCTGGCAAGCATTCGGGTTCGTGGCAAGCGGCGGACTTGCTTCGGCACTTGTTGGCCTTATCAGAAGTCTGCTCGATGCCTTCGGACCTGCGCTCCTTTCGATAGGCTTGTTGTTTTTGCTGGTCAGAAGCTTCGTTAAGTAGCCGCCTGATCGACCCCGAAAGTAAAGGAGTTCCCCATGTTCGGAAGCAAGCTTGGAAAGTTGAACCCGCTTGAGGGCGGCCAGGTCGTGCGCGCGTCATCGCCTGTGTTCGCTGCGCGAGCCCACACCCTGCCAGCAGGCGCCCAGCCGTCCGCGCCCTGTGCCCTCGCACCCGCGCTCTGCGGCCCCGCGCCCACGCTCCGCGAAACCGCGCCCGCCCTTGCGCGCGGCGCTTCGCCGCAATCGGGCGAGCGCATCGCCCTTGGGCACAGCGACAGCGGCCCGTGCGCCATCGACGTGCGCGTGCTGGCAAGCCACCTGTGCGTGACGGGTCAGCCCGGCATGGGCAAGACCACGGCCATGGTGCGGTTGATTGCCCAGCTGGTGGGCTGCGGCATCAGCGTAGTGGTGCTCGAACCCGCAAAAGTGGAATATGCCGATGCGCTGCGCCGTGCAGGCGTACCCGCAACCGCGCTCGGCTTCGACGGCGAAAGCGGCACCGCCACGCTGCAAACGAACCCGTTTCTAGTGGACGAACGCGTGCTGCCGCGCGTGTGGATCCAAGATGCGTGCACGTGCCTGGAAGACGTTTACGGGTTGAAAGAGCAACCGCTGCCGCTGCACTTGCGCGCGCTCACCGAGCGCCTGTACCGCCTTCGCCGCATCGACGCCAACCGTTTCGCCAGCTCAAACACCGATTGGCCAACCGTGCGGGACTTCCTTACGCAAATTCAGCCGTATCTGAAGGAGGAAACGTGCCTGAGCGCCAAGCTGACGCAGGACCTTGCCGGCGCGCTGACCAGCCGAGGACGGGCGCTGTGCCAAAACCCGGCGTTCACCGTCAAGCACGGGCTGGCCGCAAACGACCTGCTCAGCTTCGGGGCGCACGCAAAAGTTCTGCAGCTTTCCGATCTTGGGCCCAGCGACGGCGCGTTTGTTGGCATGCTGCTGTTGCTGCGCGTCATGCGCGCAAGCCGCAACCTTGGCGCACGGCCGCTGCACACGGTGTTCGTGGTGGAAGAGGCGCATTCGCTGCTGATCGACCAGATGAGCGGGCAGCCAACCACGTTCGCGCGCCTGCACGAAAGCGCGCTGGCGGAGCTGCGCGCGGCGGGAATCGGGTTCGCCACCGTCGACCAACGGCCGGCGCTGCTGCCGGCCGGCGTGCTGTCGAACAGCGTGACGAAGCTTGCCCTTGCCAGCACGCACGGCGACGACCGCAACGCCATCGCAAAAGCCCTCGCGCTCAGCGAGCCCCAAGAGCAACGCTTCGGCAGCCTGAGCACCGGCGAAGCGTTGCTGCAAACCACCGGCGTCCCCGCGCATTTTGTGAGGCTGGAAGCTTAATCAAGCGGTCGTGCACCGGCCTTTCACCCCTCGTATCAGCCAATCAATCGAAGCGATGCCGCCCAAGTCCGCCCACAACCGCCTCCTTCGCCCCAATGCTGGCTTTGGCACGATTTTGAACTTTCCGAAACTCTTCGCCCCCCGTTTCGGCCGCAGAAGCCCTGCTTTGGCATGAATCGGAGCTTTCCAAAGCTCATGAGGATGTTTCAAGGCTCGGAAAGTTCGAAATCGTGCCAAAAAGCGACGGGGGTTGTTCGCCATCTAGTCGCTGATGCGGATGGTTACGCCTTCGTAGGCGGGGATTTCGATCACGTCATAGGGGCTGAGCGCGAACGCGGCGCCTTCCGGCGCCAGCGGCAGGTCGGGCTGGCGGGAGAAGCGGCGGGCGCGATCGAGACGGCGGGCACTGGCGTCGTCGAGGCGCGACAGGCTGAACTGCGTTGGCGCGGCGGCCGTGTCGACGATGGCACCGTTCTTGCCGTCCAGGCACGCCACGCTGAAACGGTGGCCGTTGCGCTCGTCAAGGAAAAACGCCAGGTGTCTGCTGCTGATGGCGCGCAGGTGCTTCGCCGCCTCCTCGTCGAGGTCGGCGCCGACAGGCCGGCACTCAAGCGTGATGCGCTTCTCGAACTCGACGAAGCGGTCGAACGCGTCGGACAGGCACGACTCGAGCAGCGGCAGCGTTTTCTCGCCGTCCGATTCGGACCACGCAAGCACGCCGCACGCAAGAAAGTCCATGATTGCGGACGTGAACAGGCGCTTTCCCGCCAGGCCAAGCGCGGGCGACACCGACGCCGTAACGCAAGTGCGTACCTGCGCAAGCAGCTGGTTGCGCGAAACGTCGAGCATGCGGTCGCGCGCGGGCACCTTGACGGCGCCGGCGCCAGCAATAACCGCCTGGGCAATTTTCGCGGCATCGTAGTCGACGAACCCGAAATCGTCCTCGCGTCGCAGCTGCGTCAGGCGCACCGCGCCAGCGCCCCATCCCACGCGCTTCGCAAGCGCGTGCAAGCAGTCCAGCTCCTGGGCCTCAAGAGCGGCGACAATGCTGCCGCTGCCCTGGAACAGCCTTTTGCGCAACGCGGTTTTCGACGGCGCGTCTTCAGGCGCAGCCGCCACTTCTGCGCTAGCGCAAAAACGCTGCACGGCGCGCTCGAAGCCATCGCGCAACCGCGCGAAATCAAGGCTCGCCTCGCCGCCAGCCGGAAAACACTCTTCGCGCACCAAGCGCTTCACCAGCGGAACCCAACGCTGCGCATCCACACCGAACGAAGCGTCTATCCCCTGGTCAACGAAGCATTCCGCGTACGACGCGCCCCCGTCGCCTTCGCCCTCTCCTGCGCTCGCGCCGACTCCCGCGCCGAAATACGCACGCGCAGCCCCTGAAAGCGCGCGGCGCAGCTCGTCCCACTTCGAGCTGTCGTAGCGCCGGCCCACGATGCACAGCAGCGCCCCGCCGGCCACATCCGCCTCGACCGCCGGAAACTCGACAGCCTTGCTGGCACTGAACGCAGTGCCGGCAAGCGCATGGTTAACGCTGATCGTAACGGGCGGCGCGCCAACGCCTAAGGCAACGTCGCCGCTCATCCCACGCGGCACGCAATCCGTGGCTTCCACGGTGCCTTCGCCAAGCGAGCCCTCGCCCGCAAAGGCAAACGGCAGCTCCTGGCAGTTGACGATGCCCACCGCCGGCGCCAAGTACACGCCGAACACCAGGTTCGCCTTGCGTTTGAGCGCCTCGGGGAACAACGCGGCGTCGAACGACCGGTATAAATCGGCAACCGGCAGCTCCGCAAGCAGATTGCGCGCCTCAGCGGCGCCGCCACGCGGATCGCTCACCACGCAATCGGGAACGAACGGCCCGCCCGGCCGCGCGGCAGCCTCGACCAGCGCAACGTAACGCGCCCGATTCTCAACCATCAGCGCCCGGAAACGTTCGCCGCGCATGGCCTCGATGCCCTCGTCGTTGCGCACAATCTCGTCGATAAGCGCATTGATGGGCTCGGCGGCCAGCGCCTCTTCGCCCTCGCCTTCGCCCCACGCCTCACCCGGACAGCAGCCCCACCAGCGTTCCGTGTCGAAAAAGCGGCTGCCGAACAGGTTCGGCGCGAACGCGGCATCAAGCGCCACCGGCTTCGCGCCGGGACCGCGATTGCCCAAAAACGGCTGCCAAACCTTGCAGCAATCCTGCTTCGCAACCCAAATGGGAACAAGCCGGCGAAACGCCCGCAGTATAAACGTGTTGTCGCCGATTTCCGCCTGGCGCTTCGCCTGCGCGCGCAGCTCGTCGTAGAACAGCAGCTCGTCCTCCATGGCCGCGGCAATCGCGGCGGCCTCTTCGCGCTGCTGCGGCGCGAACGACGCGTCGGCAAGCAGCGCGTCAAGTTGCTCCTCGATGACCTCGGCAAGCGGCTTCGCGTAGTGCGCGTCCACATTGCGCTTCGAGCGCGGCAGGAACGTTTCACCTGATGAGAAGTGCTTCAGCGGGTCCTTCCCCGTCAGGAAGTTGCCGCTCATGCCCACGGCGTCAAGATGCGCGCACAGCTGCTCGACGATGGGATTGTGCGTCGGGTTGGGGTAATGGCGGAAGTACGTGGTGTTGGCCAGCACGCGCTGCAGGCGCATCTCGCGCAGCGCGTCGCCGGCAGGAAAGCCCGCGCCCTTCGCAAGCGCGCAGCCGTCGGCGCGCTCGGTGGAGCAAGCGTCCACCCAACCCGTCAGCGCCTTCGCAACCGCCTTCAACGAACGCTCACCCATGCGCGCACCTTTCCCTTTCCCTGCCGCTTGCCATCATTTTCCACCATTTCACCTGTGAGCGAACGTCAGAATAGCAATTCCCGAACAAACGGGGCTATCTGGCCTTACGCGGCTGCGCGGCTGTCGCGCTATTAGCCAATACTCATATAACCGCTCCAAACAACAGGCCAGCCAACATGAAAGCACAGACACAAACGACAGGAATCGCCGAAAGCAGAGCCAATCAGCATTCCATCCATTAGCCTTATCTTTCTAGTCATTTCTAACCATTTGCTAACCATAATGAACAGAAGAAGCCATTTTGCACTTCTTGGCAAATCATCAGGAGATAACGCGAAAAGAAGTGCAGGCGCTCCTTGATGTCGGGCAGTCGACGGCTAGGCGAGTCGTAAAGGAAATCGATGTGCGGATAGCGCGCGGCGAAAGCGGCCACGGCGGCCCGCACCTCCAACCCCGTCGAAGGGCCTGGCGGCGGGCGAACCCGCCAAGATGGCGGGTTCGCATGATCGAGTCCGTGGCCATCGAGCCGGCGCCGCTTCGCCAGGTGTACGGCAGTCAGGCGCTGGCCGCAACCATCGAGCGCTTGGAGAAGCGCGTGGCGGACTACCACACGCAAACGGCGCTGGCCGCATCCACCGATTACCCGGCGGGAGAATAACCGTGGCCTACGAAGCACGCATCACCGGTGCCGCCAAGGCGTTCCACGAGAAGATGTTCCCCGGCTACGTGTCGGACTTCCTGCGTACCGACCCCGAGTTCATCGAGCGCTTCGACACCTTCGCGTTCGACGAGGTGGTTGCGCAGGCGAACCTTGACGACGAGACCCGCTACCTGGGATGGCTGGCCACGCTTTTAGGTTGCCAGGGCATCGACGAGTACCGCGCCATGCTGCCCGCTGCGCTAAGCTGCGGCAACGCGAGCTGGCCACGTTCTGCTACATCGCGACGCAAGGTGGTTGCGGCGCGCAGACGAAAGCGCACGCCGCCGCCAACCTCTCGGCGGGCAACACCAAAGAGCTGCTAGTTACCGTTATGTCCGGCAACCTGCCCTTCATCGGCTACCCCCGCACACTCAACGCCCTCGCAGCCATCGAAGACGCAAGCAAGTAGAGAAGCGAGGGTCAAAGCGCCCGCAGGGAGCAACGAAAGGCTCACAGCAAAACGAGCTACCTCCCGTCAGGTTTAGCAAAAATCGCTCATGTATGTGCTTTAATTGCTCTCCGCCACCTACAACGACAAGAGGATCTTACATATCCCCAGGTCACAGACTCGGCGCTATTTTCGTTACCCCGTCAAATTGGGTTAAATCACATACATGAGCGATTTTTGTTGCCCAAGGAGCCCAATCTGACAAGGAAACACGAAAAGGGACGGGTCGTTTGTCGCATTTGCCAGACCTGACAAGGGGCCAGGTCGTTGTCAGCTCGGTGGTTTCCCGTCGGTTATGCGGAGCGACGAAGGGCGAGAGCGGAAGCGTCGTCGGGGGTGAGGCCCTCGTAGGCACGAGCGAGAGCCGCTGTTGCCAGGTCGGTGGCTTGTTCGCCCTGTGCTGCACGGGCGATTGCGCCCACATTCGCGTAGCGCCAGCAGCCGTCCGTGGCCACCAGCAGAGCGGCGTTCGGCGGCAGGTCAGCCGAGCCCGACGCAGAGCGCTTCGGGCATCCCAGGTAGTTCGTCAGCTTGCCGTCCGCGCTGTCTAGCTGCGACAACAGCTTCGCCTTGCCGTCGTACAGGCCGAACACGGCCACGTCGCCTTTGCTGGCCCACTCCACGTGGTTGCCGCGCACGCGCAAGCTCACACCCGCCGCGCCGCCGTGGCGATGCACCACGTGCCGCTCCAAGTTGCCCGCCGCCTGCGACGCCAGGTCAAGCGCCGCGCGGGCTGACAGGCCGTCTTCAAGCGCGTCAAGCCCCACGCACGCCGACGTCGACGCGTACAGTGCGCCGTGCGCCCGGCCGCCCATCCCGTCCACCACCATGGCGCATTCGCCGGAATCAGACACCAGCACCACGTCCTGGTTTTCACGATTTGCCCGACGCAGCAAAGCGGAAGTCACACTCACTCCATCAGGAGTGGTTTTCGTTGCTGTGCTTTCAATCCACAAGCCCTTCGGGCTCTCAATCGCCGATTTCATAAGGTTATCCTTTCTTTAGATGATAACGAACGCGCTACCGCTTAAGCGCGCAAGGGGCATGCGAAACAAGCCTGCCCGTCATGCGCGCCTTTGCCACCTCGCCTGCTCATGCGGCAGCGCACCGCTTCTCATCAAAATGGCGAACAGGGGCAGCAAGCAAAGCGATTTCCCTTGCGGCCCTGTTCGCCCGCCTTCGTTCCCGTGAGCCATCGCCATTTGACCTCGCGAAACATGCGGCGCCCCGACCCGATGAAGCGGGCGGGGGCGCCGCGAGGCTCTTACGCAGCCACCTGGCCGCAAGCGGGGCCGGCGTGCATGCCGCCGACAGCAGCGGCGTCAACGGCCGAGGCAAGCGCAGGCGCATCGGCCACCGACGCATCGGCGGCAGCAACGCCGGCATCGGCAACCCCAGTGGCCCCGACGCCAGCCCCGACCCCGACGCCCGCGAACGCGACCTGCGACGTGCGCGCCAGCGCGAAAAGCTGCTGCGAGAAGCGGACACGGCTGTCGGTGATGGCCGTGGTGAAGCGGATAAAGTCGTTCTGGAATTCGCCCGAAAGCGTCAACAGGCCTTGATACAGGCTCTCACCTGCGCCTTCGCACGCGCAGAACGCCTCGCTCTTCGCCAGGTCCGCAAGCTGGCCCGCCGCCTGAACGCGGGCGTCCACGTCGTCCAAGTCGGCCTGCAGGCGCAGCTTGAGCGCCTGCAACTCCGCACGCTCGGCACGCAGCGCGCTGTACTGCTTCCAGTACGACGCGATGGCCTCGCCCGCCGACAGCGCCAGCATCACCAGCACCAAGAACACGCCCTTGAGCACCGCCGTGGCCTCGCCCGATTCGAACACGGTGCTGGCTACGTCGGACGCGAAGCGCAGCCCGGCGATGATGAGCGCGATCGACGCCGCCGCGCCCAACGCCGCGACGCACGCTTTGCGCGAGCCCATGGCGAAGTTGTTCGCACCCACGCGCGGAAGCACCCACAACGTGGCGGCGCAGCCAAGCGAGATGACGATGGCGATGATGTTCGACACCAGCATCGCCTGACCCTCTTCGCTGCCCGACACGATCTCGGTCACAGCTCCGTCGAACAGGCTGTCGACGTCGAGCGCCTTGCACACCGCCGTGTAGTCCAAGCAGGCATTCGCCAGCACCAACAGCGCGATGACCAGCACTAATCCAATTCCCTTGCGCGTTTTCATCGGGTTACCTCCTTGCCTTGCGTCGCGTTCTTCACGCGCTCGCGCTTGCCGAATGTCAGCTCCGCCAGGCGGTTGTCGCAGCGCTCAAGCTGGGCCGCCAGCGACGCGCGGTGCGTGGCCTCAAGCTCGGTGCGGTAGCGGATGAGCCCCGCGTCCACCTGCGCCACATAGGCGCCCAGCTGGCCAAGCAGCGTGCGCGGATACTGGTCGATGCCGCTTTCGTGAAACGCCGGATGCGCGGCCGCGGCTCCGACCAGGCGTTTCGCCGTGACCTCGAAGTCGGGAGCCGGCGGCGTGTCGAACGCCACGCCCAAGCGCTCATCGGCACACAGGTCGCTGGCGCTGGGGATGCGCGCCTCGCCCGACGCGCTCGACACGCGCGGGAACTGTGGGGCGCCATCGTTCTTGCGGCCGAATAGGCCCTTCATGCTGAAAGCCATCAGCGTACTCCTTCCTCACGTGCGTCAACGGAAACGCCCGCACCGGCAGCAGCATCTGCCACGGCGACGGCAACATCGGCAGCGTCGCCAGCAGAGCCGAGCTTGCCAACACCGGCGTCGGCTTTTTTGCCGGCTCCAACGCCCGCATCGCCCGCGCTGCCTTCGCCAGCCAACTCCGCCAGCTCGGACAACTCGATGTCCGGGAGCTTCTCGAGCACGCCGGGAAGCACGTACGGGCGGTTCAAGCCGGCGCGCTTGTGCGACCAGCGCAGGTGGGAAAGCGCCTGTTCACGGAAGTGGTTCTGGCAGTACGCCATGTTGCGCTCCATGCTTTCGGCCAGCAGCGCCTGGACGCGACGGGCGCGGTTGAGCAGCGCCATCAGCTCATCGCGGCGCGCCTCGGCCGCCGCAAGCGCCGCCTTCTTGCGAGCGCGAACGACGTCGCTGTCGTGGCTGGCCACCGCGCTGCGATCGGCCTCGGACAGCCCATCGGTGGCGCTCAAGTCCACCTCTGGCTCCTGCCTCGCCGCCTCCTCGGAGCGCGCCACCTCGCCACCCACCGACGTGCACAGCTGCTCGGCCGCGTCGACGGCGATGGTGGCCACGTGCAGCGTGGACGAGTAGTCCTCCACCTGGGATTTCACGTGCGAACGGCAGCGGCTCTCCAGCACCTGCAGGTACGGCGAGTCGCACACGCCGTTTTCGTCCTGCTTCACCTGGCTTGCCCACAGAAGCGCCATCATGCGCTGCGCGCGGATGCGCGGGTTGAACGTTTCGGGGAAGATTTTCACGCGCTGGCCAAGCTCGACCTGGCGCTGCTCGCACCATTCGCACGCGTTGACCAAGTCGGCTTCCGTCTTGAACGCGACGGGCTTTTCGACCACGCGACGCGCCTCGGCTTTTCCTTTCATGCTGGTCTCCTTTGCCATCGGTAACCTGACGGCTTACACCCTAGCGACCGCATTTCGCCCCCATTGCGCAACGAAGGCGAAGCCGCCCTGCGCCGGCGTGCTCGGAACCGCCCTGCGCCGGCAGGCCTTCGCCATCCACCACCGCTTTCGCCCACGCGCACCCGATGGCAGCCGGGAACATCAGGAGGCATCCGCGAACGATGGGCGGCAGCCCATCACGCCTCGAAAGCCCGACAAACGACCCGGACGGCTGTCGGACTTTCGGAGCGGTGAAAATTGCAACCCTCAACGGCCACGCACTGCGCAGGTCGCCTGCGAACAGCACGCCAAACGCGTCGCGCGCCTGGAGCCGCACCCCCTCACACGTCCGTCACGCCTTTCCGCCTTCGAAGGCACTCGCTGTATTCAGGAACACGGAATTATGGCCACTGTTGGACAGTTTTTCGCGTTCCTGAATATTTGGCGGCAGGTCGCGACCACTAGGATTCGGCACATCTTGGTGGCGGCTAGATTACGCGCCCGCGACCTGGGGTTTCGTCAATAGCCACAAGCTGTTACCTCGCAGCAAAAGCAAGCACGCCTCAAGGCCATTCAGCTTCTCCAATTTCTGACCCCGATTCGTTCAGCTTCTCCAAAAAGTGGCAAACAGTGGCCATTTTCGCGAAAAGCTGAGCACACGTGGTAAAGCCGGGCGCAGTCCGCCCGGTAAGTGAAGCAACAAGGAGAACCTCGCGCCGAAAACCTGGCAAGCAACCCATCGTTTTGCGGGCCCGCCTCGCCCCCTACCTAGCGAACAACCTGCCCTTTTGCCGGCTCGCCTCCTTGCCCGGCAACCGTCCTGTCGCTTTCCGGCTCGCCCCTCCCGACAACTGTCCTGTCGTTTTCCGGCTTGCCCCTTGCCCGGCGAACGTCCTACCCCTTTGCCGGGCTAGACTCCCTATGCATAGCAAAAACCGCTCATGTATGTGATTTAGCTCGATTTGGCAGGGCAAAGAAAACTGCACTACGTCTGTGACCTGGGGAAACGCAAGATGTTCTTATCGTTCTAGACAGCAGAGCGCAATTAAATCACATACGTGAGCGATTTTTGCGCGCAAGCAGCCTATACAGCGCGAAAAGGGGGCGTCCCCTTGTCGAGGCGCCCTGCCCCGTCGGCCTTGGCGCGCTTCCAAGCAGGCGAAAGCGCGCCAAGGCCGCTGCCATGCCTTCGCTTTCTGCACCCCCAGGAAAGCCAGCGAAGTGGGCGAACGCTGGCTGAATGCGTTCTGGCAATATTTGTCGAGCGGGAGCAATGCCACCCGTGGCACCGCCAGGGCCGATGGTCGACTCCTGGCGTTGCCGCGAAAGCGCTACTTCGCTTTCAGGCTGGCCATGGTCAGCGCTTCGCCGAACAGCGGGCCGGCGCCGTTCATCACGGCGAAGCGGACACGCTCGGGGTCGGCCACCACGCTTCCGGCCAGCTCATGCACGCCGTAGCCGAACAGCTGCGGGCTCATGACCACGCTGGGACCCACCATCACCGTCAGCGCGTCGCGCGACAGCGCAAGCAGGCGCGGCGCCGTTTTGTTGATGAACGTCACGCCCGTGATGAACGCGAAATCGGCCTGCGGCAGCACGAACTCGCACGCCGGATCGGGCGTGTCCAACCCGTCGCGGCAGTTGCGCTCGAGCACCGTGAGGTTCGCGTACTCGGCGATGTCGGTCACGTGCGGGAAATGTCCCACCACCACGACGTTCGCGCCGTCGCGCGCCGCGATCTCGCCGCGATACGCCTGGAACGCGTCCTTCGGCCCGCCGCCGCGCTCGCCATCGGCGGGCCGGTCGGCGTTCGAATCATATTCGCAGCCCAACGGGTCAAGCAGCTCGCGGCGCGCGTACCACGCGTTCAGCGCCGCCACGCCCAGTGACGCCTCCTCGAAGCACCACGACTTCGCCAGCTCGGTCACGTGGCGCAGCTTCATGCCGCGCAGGTCGGCCTTAAACGCGCGCTTTCCACCGCCGCGCGTGGTGAACGCCACGCCCATGCCGCAGTCGGCTTCCACGTACGACCAGTTCAGACCCAGGCAATAGTCGCGTACTTCCACGTCTTCCGGAATTCCCGCGATAAGCTGGTTGTACAGGTCCCACGCCGTGCCGGGCGCGTACGTCCCGGGGTACGCAATGGGCGAAGCGGCGTCAAAGCTCATGGTCGACATGGCACGTCCTTTCATAGCGAAACGGTGCGGCGTGTCCCTTCAAGCCGCAATTCCCGTATTATTCTCATTAAGCACTAATGATACAACGAACGACGAAACGATGGGGGCTTTCATGCTGTTCCTGCTGACCGGCGACGTGCAAATCGGGAAAACCAGATGGCTTGAGAAGCTGTGCGGCGACCTGGCAGCCGCGGGCGTTTGCGTTGCCGGCGTCATCGCGCCTGGTCAGTGGGTGCCGCGCGCCGAGGGGCAGCCCGGCGGCAAGCACAGATTCGACGGCGAAGGACGCTTCGAGAAACTCGGCATCAACAACGTGCTGCTGCCGCAAGGCGAACGCATCGTGTTCGCGCGCCGCCGCGACCTGGCGGAAGGCGACCAACCGTTCGCGCAGGGTGAGCAAGCGAAGGCCGCGCAACTTGCCTGGGCCATCTCCGACGAGGCAATCGCCCAGGTCAACAACCATTTCGCCACGCTAGCGAAAATGGGACAAAGGGACAGTCCCTTTGTCCCATTCGCAGCCAAGGAATTGAATAGGAAAACGTGCGGCGGCGGAAGCCCCGCTGCCACAACGAAGCCAGAAAACCACCCACGCTCATCATTCACCTTCGGTACCGCAGGAAAAGAAAGCATTGATGGGCATAAACCAATTTCGCGCAACGGCAATGTACCTGCCGATACGGCAATGGGACAAAGGGACTGTCCCTTTGTCCCATTGCCGGGCGGCGACGCGAACGGGAGGGCGACCACAGGCGGCACTTCGGCGGATAGCGACAGCGCAGGCGGCCATCCAACTGCAGGCGGGGCTCTAACGGGCGCAGTTTCCGCCAGCGAAAAGCTGGCGCCCGCAATCGCGCCCGGGTCGTTCCTGATGGTCGATGAGCTGGGGCGGTTGGAGCTTTTGCGCGGATGCGGGTTTACGAACGCCGTGGCTCTGCTTGACGCCGGCCCCACGCCGACATTCCCCCACGCGCTTGCTGTGGTGCGCGAAACGCTGCTTGACCAGGCCGTCAGCCGCTTCGCCCCCGCTTGGGGAAAGCCGCATCCCATCGCGCCGGGAGACGAAGCGCGCCAACTTATCCTCAATACGTTCGGGGTTCGTTAGCCCATTAAGTCGCGAACTCGCTCGGCCCTATGAGGTGCGAGGAAGATCACCTCACTTAGGTGGCACAAGAAGCCCGCCACACAAGGTACGCACAAGTCGCGCCGAAAAGCTGGGCACGATTGCCGTTTTGGCCCGATGTGGGAACTACCACGATTCCCACATCGGGCCAAAACGGCGCCGGACGCCCAACACGGGCTGCTTCCGTTCCCACTTCGCCGCTTTTCGACGTCGCGCCACGGGGGGTTCCAGCTACGCGGCGCGGCGGCTTTCCCACATCTAGCGAATACCGCCTTCCTGGCCGAGCACTCTTTCCCACTTCGGCCAAAAGCGGCATCGCCCGTCAGAGCGATTCGCTCGCATCGGCAAAAAACAACCGATGCGCGGCGGAAAAACGCGCCCAATGCCACCAAGCAGGCGCGAAGGCAAACGCATACGTCTAATCGGCCTGGCCACATAAGCGCTCTCGTCTGACAAGATAAAACCTGGCAAGGGGATGAGACGTTCGCCAGGCCCCAGTCCTCGCACGGTCACAAAGGGCTGCTTTCACCAGGCGCCTACCCTCTCTTGTCGCATCCGGCCCAAAACCTGACAAACGACCCGTCCCTTTGTCATGCGTGCCGTGTGTGGCAGGTTGCCTCCCGCATCGAGTTGGGGCAGCGCGCCCTCTAGCGCGTCAGCACGGGGACGCAGACGCGTTCTTGCAGGCCGTCGTCCAGTTGCACGTCCACTACGCGCGCGTCGGTGCCGTAGATGCGCGCGAGCATCTCGGTGGTGATGCACTCGGCGGGCGTGCCTTGCGCCAGCACGCGCCCTGCGTCCATGACAATAACGCGGTCGGCGCAGAACAGCGCGTGGTCGGGGTCGTGCGTGACCATGACCACGGCTTTTCCCATGCGCGACAGCATGCTCATGCGCGACAGCACCAGCTGCTGGTTGCCGAAGTCGAGCGCCGCGGTGGGCTCGTCCATCACCAGCACATCGGCCTGCTGCGTAAGCGCGCGCGCAATGAGCACCAGCTGCTGCTGGCCGCCCGACAGGTTCGTGTACGCCTTGTCGGCCAGCCCCACGATACCCAGAAGCTCCAGCGCCTTGTATGCGATCTGCCGGTCGCGCGCCGTGGTTTGCGCCAGCTTGTTGATGTAGGGCGTGCGGCCCATCAGCACCACATCGGCCACGGAAAACGGGAACGGCGGCGTGTGCGCCTGCGGAATGTAGGCGAAATGCCGCGCGCGCTCGTGCTCGGGCATGCCGGAAAGCGGCCGTCCCGCCACGAACACCTGGCCGCCCAGCGCGGGGATCAGGCCCATCATGGCCTTGAGCGTGGTGGTCTTCCCGCAGCCGTTCGCGCCGATGATGCACACGAACTCGCCGCGCTCCACGCAAAACGACACGCCGTGCACGATCTCGGCCGGGTGCTTCTTCCCGTAACCGCACACCAGACCGCGCACCTCAAGCGCATGCGGCTCGCCGGCAGGCCCGCCAACGGCAGCGGCAGCGGCCTCGTGCGACGCACGCGCAGCACTCGCAGCATAAACGGCCGCTGCACCGACACGGCATCCCTCAGGCCCGCCAACGCCAACGCACGCAATATCAACAGCGCCTGCCGCGGCCTCACGCGACGCACGCGTATCGCTTGCTCGCTCGCCGGCAAACCCGCCAGCGCCCACGCTCGGCGTGCCCGCGGACGCAGCCACGCCTTCGCCAGCCTGCTTGCCTGCGCGCGCGGCAGCCTCTTCGCCGCCCGGCGCGCCCGCTACCTGCACTTTTTCCGCGGCCATTAGCGCCACCCCTTCATGTTGTGCTTGAAAATGACCACGAAGAACGGCACACCCAGGATAGCCGTCAGAATACCGATGGGCACCTCCACCGTCATGGCCAGGCGCGCGATGTTGTCCACCAGCAGCAGGTACACGGCGCCCACCACCATAGAGCACGGCAGCAGCACCTTGTAGTTCGGGCCGACGATGGCGCGCGCAAGGTGCGGGATGACCAGGCCAATCCAGCCCACAATACCCGCCACGGCCACCGACGCGCTCGTAATCAGCGTGGACGCGAAAATCACCAGCAGGCGCGTGCGGCCCGTCTTGATGCCCATGGCGCGCGCCTCCTCGTCGCCGAACGACAGCACGTTGAGCTTCCACGACTGCGACATCAGGATGACGAACCCGATAAGCATGGGCGCCAGGCACATAAGGAAGTCGCCGGCGTTGACGTTGGCGAAGCTGCCCATAAGCCAGAACGTGATGGTGGGCAGCTTGTCGTCGGCGTCGGCCAGAAACTTCACCATGGACATGCCCGATTGGAACAGCGTGGACACCAAAATGCCGGCCAGCACCAGTCCCAGCGTGGGGTCGTAGTCGACCTGCCGGTTCAGCCACACGGCCATGCCCACGGCCAGCATGCCGCCCGCGAACGCGAACAGCTGCACGTATTCGCCGGCAAGCCCCCACAGAAGCGCCAGGCACGCGCCCAGGCTTGCGCCCGCCGATGCGCCCAGCAGATCAGGCGAGGTCAGCGGGTTTTTGAACATGCCCTGGTAACTGGCGCCCGCCACGGCCAGCGCCGCGCCCACCAGCATGCACACGCCCACGCGCGGCAGGCGGATGCGGAACAGCACGCGGTCCATCTTCGGATCGACGTTAGCCGGGTCGAAGAAGTGCGCCCAAAACGTCTGGCACACCTCCACGGGCGTCATGGCGTATTTGCCCATCATGAACGAGAAGAAGAACGCCACTATCACCACCAGCGCGATGAGCAGCTTCACCTTCAGCGTGACCTTCAAACCGAACGTCTTGTCGGCGGCTTCCCGCACGGCCGCGTCGGCGGCGTCGGCGCGCGCGTCTATGTCGGAAAGCAGGCTGCCGACCAGCTGCTCTTCAGCGGCCTGCTGCGAAGGCGCTTGCGCGGCGGGTGCCTGCGACGCAGAAGCCTCCAGGAGGCACGGCGGCTGCACGGGCGTTTGCGAAGCGCGCTCCGCCTGCGCCTGCTGCGCTTCCTGCGCCGCCATCAGTCAGCTCCGTTCGCGCGGGCGCTGGTAGCGGCGGACGCGGAACCCGCGGCACCGCCAGCCGACCCCGACGCGGCCGCCGACGACCCCGCCGACGCGCTACCGGCCGCAGCGCCCGCCGAACCCGCGGCCGCGCCGTCGCCAGCCGACGCGCCCGAAGCCCCATCGCCTTCGCCATTTTCCTGCACCAGGTACAGCTGGCCGGTGTTCGGGTCCTGATACACCTTACCGGCGTCGATGTAGTACGACCCGCCCGCCGTGACATCCTCGGGCATGTCCTGCGGGTCAACCTCTTCCATGCTTGATTCGTCCAGCTCGTCCACCGACGTGGTGGCAATGTTCCAATGCAACATAAGCATGACCAGAAAACCGCAGGCCAGAACTAACATGCAGTCAACCATGTTCACGATGTACGCCGACGGGTTCACGTCCTCGCCCATATCCTGCCCGCCGCGGCGAAACGAGCTTGCGCGGAAATCGCGATGCATGGCTACTCGCCCGCCTTCGCGCCCGCCGACACCGCGGCCGGCTTGCCCTTGCCCGCGCAGTCAAGCTGCTTGAACTCCTCCAGCGGGTCGCCGTCGTAGTTCGCCGGCAGCTCCACGCCTTCCTTGCGGGCGGTAGCGGCCTTGTCAAGCACGCACGTCATCAGCGACTCAAGCGACTCGATGTACTCGCCGTACCAGCCGCTGCGCACCTTCGACACGATCAGCGCCGCCACCGCGCACGTCAGGCCGCACACGGTAGCGTCGAACGCCACGGTCAGCGACTGCGACAGCAGCGTAACGTTGTTCTGGCCCAGCGCCACGATGCCCGGGCCCAACGGGATCAACGTGCCCATAAGGCCCAGAAGCGGCGCGACCTTCGAAATGGTATCGGTCCATGCCAGGCGGCTCTTGCAGCGGCGCTCGGCCTGCGCAATCTGGATCTGCGCCAGCGCGAACAGCGGCTCCTCGGGCAGGCCCATGTTGCGCGCCGCCGTGATAAGCGCGGCCTTCTGGTAACGCAGAAGCTGGCTGGCCAACACCACGTCCACCACGTCGGCGTATGCGGCGTCGTTAATCTGATTCACGATGCGCGGCATGTTCTGCTTGAAATGGCGGCGTTCGGTGAAGAACTCGACGATCACAGCGCCCAGGAAAAACAGCGTGACCACGATAAGCGCCACGATAACCACCATGACAGGCGTAAGCAGCCCCTGCGCAATGTCGTGCAGAATGTCGGGCAAGTAGGTGTCGTTGTACAAATCCACGGGTGTCTCCTTTAACCGTTAGTGCTTGCCGTAAGGCGGATAGCTGTTGCCAAGCAGGTCGCGCGCCTGCTCATCGGTGATGTCGCACCAGTACAGAAGGCTGTAGAACTTCTTCGTTTCCTCGACCATGTCCACGTCGTAGCGGTCGGGGTACAGCATGTTCGCCACCCACTGCAGGCCCAAAAAGCGGTTGACTCCCGGCGGGCGGTCGCACCAGGCGAACGGCGCGTTGGGCATAGTGTAGACGCGCCCGTCGCGCACGGCCTTGATGACGGCCCAGTCCGAGCTGGTGCGGATGATCTCGTCGGCGCCACCGCGAATGACGTCGTCCCACGCGATGATGACCTCGGGATCCCACTGGATCACCGACTCCAGCGACACCGACGACATGCCGTAACCGCTGGTTGATACGGGCACGGCCGCCACGTTGCGCGCGCCGGCTTCGGCGAACGTGCGCGCGTGCAGCGAGTCGTTGGGCTCCGACGCCAGGCCGAACGGGCCCTCGGCGTAGTACAACGACACCTTCTCGTCCTCGGGGATGTCGGCCACGGCGGCGCGCACGTCGTTGTAGATGCCCTCGCAGTACGCGGCAATCTTCTCGGCGCGCTCCGTTTGGCCAATGATGTCGCCGATGAACCGGTACGCGTTCATGACGTTCGTGAACGACCCGTCCACCATGACCACGGGAATGCCCGTTTGCTCCTGCAGGTTGTCGCACGTGGAGATGTCGGACGCGGAAATGGCCACGGCGCTGACATCGAACACCAGCTGGATGTCCTCGGCCATGAGCATTTCCAGATCGATTTCGCCGCCGCCGGAAAGCGAGCCCATGTACTTGAGCTTGTCGATGCCTTCGGGCAGATATGCCAGCTCCTGATCGGTGAACTGGTACGCGCAGCCACCCTGCAGTTCGGGCGCCAGCGAGAACACGTAGATTTCGGCCAGGCCCGAGGTGAAGTAGATGCGCTCAAGCTTGTCCACCGTCGGGATGGTAAGCGTGCGGCCGGCGTGATCGGTTACCGTGCACTCGCCGCGGAAGAACGCGTCGCCGGCCTCCGAGCGGCAGCCGGTCAGCATGGACAGCGCGCCGGGCAGCGCCAGCGTCAGCGCCGCGGTGCCGCCGAATTTGATGAACGAGCGGCGCGAGATGCCGCCCGCTTCTTGCATAGGTTGTGTGTGCAACGTTTCCCCCCTGTGTCATTCGCTGCATGGTTCCTTGTTAGTTTGCGTCGATTTGGCGCGGGTCGTAGCCGTCAAGCAGCGCGGCGGCCAGCGTGGCCTTGTCGTTTATGGTCCAAGCGCCGTCGGAGCCCTTCGACAGCGCAACGCTGACCTGGCGCTGCTCGGTTACCACCTGCGCGTTGGCCGCAGCGGCCTCGAACTGCGCGTTGGCGTAGCCGTCCTGCATGGCGTTCGCGCCCGTCTCGATGGCGGCATCGCGCGCGTGCTCCATGATGGGCAGCACGTCGGCCATGCGCTTGGCGTTGAACGTCACCGTCACCGTTGCGGCGTCGCCCTGCACGTCGGTTGCGGCGGGTTGGCAGTCCGCGCCGTCGAAGTACCAGGCGGCGAACACGTCAGGCGCCACGCCGTAATCTTGCGGATAGAACGCGATGAGCTCGAACAGGCCCTCCGCCGTGGCGGCGTCGGTGTCCAGCGTGGACGTGATCGCCGTCACAGCTTCCTGAGCGGCCTGGCCCTTCGAGGCGCCACCGTTAGCCGCGCACCCCGCAAAAGCACCTGCGGACGCAATCAAAAACGCAGCAAGCACCGAAGCCACCGCGCCGACGCGCACGCGCGCAACAACGTTGTGTGCCCTTGATTTCATCTGCAGCATGTTCACTCGTTTCCTTTCCGATAAGGGGCTGGCGCGCGCCGGCCCCGCTTGTTTCATGGCGAGGCCCAGGCGCCGCGGCAGCTTGGCCACCATGGCGCCTGGGGCTTCTTTGCATTTGGGGGAAGGCGCTCCGCAAGGCGCCCCAGCTTGGGAGCCAAAAGGCTTCCCGGCCCCGTCAACTAACCCGCACTCGGCAGCGCAAGGTTTGTTGGGTCCCCAACTGGGGCGCGAAAGGCGCCGAAGCACCCGTCGCGCCCCAGTGTCTGCGGAAGCGGCCAATGTAACCGTTTCCGCACGTCACGCGAGCCTAACGGCTCATGCGACGGCGAGCCAGCGCAACGCCCGCAGCCGCCATGGCGGCGATGGCCAGGGCCGCTACGGCAGCCATGCCCGCCGCGTCGGCCGTGGGCGCCAAGGCCGCCGCGTTGCCGGCAGCAGCCGCAGGCGCGCCGGTCGCAGCGGTGTTGCCGCCGTTGCCAGCAGCAGAGCCGTTGCCGTTGTCGCCGCCGTTTCCGTCGGTGCCATCGCCCGGCACCGCAGGCTCGGGAGCCTTGGCGATGTCGAACGTGCCGGAAGCCGTGCCGGCGTAGTTGCCCTTGAACGTGACCGTATAGGCCGCCGTGCCAACTTCGACGTTGTTGCTGTACGCCACGTCGTAGTCGACGCCGGCGGCCAACGTCACGCCGTTGTACACGACGGTCAGGGCGGGCTCAAGCGCCGCACCGGTGTAAATCTGGCCCGGAGCGGTGATGGTGGCCACGTCCTTCGCCAGGTTCTTCGGGGCGACCTTCACGGCAACCTTGACGCTTGCGGCGTTGTAGTTGTCCGCATCGGCCGGGGCGAAGCACACCGCCATGCAGGCGATGCCGGATTCGGAGACCTGCGGCATGCGCTGCGGGTCGTCCCAGGCGAACGTGCCGGCAACGCTTGCCGCGCCGCCCGCAAGCGAGCTTTCCGCAAGCGTCTGGCCGAACACCAGGTCGGTTGCGGAAGGAGCCGCCGTGATGACGGGCGTTGCCTTGTTCACCGTCAGCGCCACCAGGCGCTTGACCGTCTTGGTGACGGGATCCCAGCCATCGACCGCGGAGTAGTCGGTGGAGGCCAGCTGCTCATCGGTGGGGGCGAACACGGCGTCATAGGCACCGCACTTCACCGTCGGGACCGCGGAGGCATCGGCCCACTTCCAACCGGAAGGAAGCTTGATGCCCGCAAGCATGGCCGTCGGGTCGTAGGTGACCGGGTCGAGCACGGGGTTCGCAAGCTTGCCTGCGGCCTTCGTGCGCACCTTGAGCGGCTCGGACACGGCATCGGCGTAGTTGGGCAGGCCGGAAACCTTCGCGTACACGTAGTAGGCGGCGTCGGCATCCAGACCGGTGAAGCTTGCGGAATCCTGCCATGCAAGGGCCGAGGCATCGGCGCTTGCAGAGGTCGAGATCGCGTACTGCACCGCTGCGGCGGTTTCGCCGTCCGCCTCCGCGGCAGGCTCGGCCTGGGCCGTCACCGTCACGGAGCTGGAGGAGGCATCGAAGCCCTCGCCGACCCACGCGATGGAGTTGGGGGCCTTGGCAACCACCAGGTCCACCGTATTGGTGGTCACGGAAACGGCTTCAGCCTTCGCGTCCTTCGCGGAAACCACGCAGTACACCGTGTAGGTGCCTGCGGACATGCCGGCGGGCAGCTCGTAGGTTGCCGACGTCGCGCCCTCGATGGGCGTGCCGGCAACGCGAGCGCGCGCCGTGGCGTCTACGCTGTACCACTGGTAGGACGCATCGGTCAGGCCGCTCATGAGCTTCGCATCGACGGTCGCCGCGATGTCGCCCTGCTTGTAGCCGAACGCGCCCTCGCCGCCCTCGATCTTCGCGATCGAGATCTGCTGCTGGAACACCAGCTTCGTGAGGCCCGACCAGAAGCGATTGCCGCCCGTTTCGCCATCCCAGGCGCCCATGATGCTGACGACGCCGGAGCCGGAGCCCATCTCCTGGGCGCCCTCGAGCGCCTCGGAGACCGTGGCGCCGCCGCCCTTCGCGTAGGCCAGCATGATGCCCGCGGGCAACGTGCCATCAGCTTCGCCGAGCACGGCGTCGCTTTCGGCTTCGGGATACCACTTGCCGGCGTTGGCGGCATCAAGCGTTCCACCCCAAGCCTTCGGGCTGGTTTCGTCGAGGATGACCTTGTCCTCGCCCGCAACGTCGAGCTCCAGGTTGTCGATCAGGTCGTTGAACGTGACGTAGTCCGTGGAACGGTAGACGTTCCACTTGCCGCCCTTGTAGTACTGGCCGCGCGCCTCGCCGTCCGACTTCCATTTCAGCAGGTCGGCATAGCTCGCATCCTTCGATGCGGTGATATTGCCCTCGGCGTCCCGCGTCTCGACCGTCAGCGCGGTCGCGGCGTTGCGCGTCACCTCGATGGTGGCGACGTTGCTCCAGAAGCGGTTGCCGCCCACGGTGTTGTCGCACACGCCCATCAGCTGCAACGGGGCCTTGTCGGTAACAACCTCAGCCTTCTCGGCAGCCGCCAAAGCGTCAGTAGCCGTTTCGCCCGTGCCAAGCTGATAGTTCAGCGCCAAACCAGCCGGCAACTGCTGCGCAGCATCGCCCAAGTTTACGGTCTTGCCGTCAGCGCTCGCCGTGGCATCGGGATACCAACAGCCCTTGTTCATGGTCGCCAGGGTGCCGGACCATTTGCCACCGCCGTCCGCGGCGCAAGCCTTCACTACGTCGTACTCGCCAACCGTCACGCCCATATCAGCGAACAGGTCGTTATACGTAATGTAATTGGTGGAGCGGTAGACGCTCCACTTGCCGCCCTTGCAGTACTGACCCAGGGCCACATCGCCGTCGGTGGTAGCCAGGGCCTTGAGCCGAGCCGCCGCAACCGGAACGGTCTGCTCCACGTTGCCCTGAGCGTCCTTAACCACGATGTTCAGCGCCGTAGCGGCCTTTTTCACCACGATCTTGTCCACACCGGACCAGAAGCGGTTGCCGCCCGTGGCGCCGTCCCAGGCGCCCATGAGCTGCAGCGGCGCCTTGGACTCGTCGGTCTTCGCGGCAGTTGCAGCAGCCAAGGCAGCCTGCGGCGTCTCGCCGCTGCCCAGCTGGTAGCTCAGAGCCAAGCCGGCGGGCAACGTCTGGGCAGCCTGGCCCAGCGAACCGTCGGACTCCGCGTTCGGGTACCACCTGCCGGCCTTCATCTGACCGAACGTGCCCGTGAACTTACCGGCGCTGCCGCCCTGCCAGGCCGTGACCTCATCGTCGTCGCCCACGGACAGGCCGAGCTTCGCGAACAGGTCGTCGTAGATGACGTAGTTCGTGGAGCGATAGACGCTCCACTTGCCGCCCTTATAGTACTGGCCCAGGGCCACATCGCCGTCGGCGGTGGCCAGGGCCTTGAGCTCGGAGGCCGTCACGGTCTTCGTGTCGGTCACCGTGCCATCGGGATCCCGCACTTCCACGGTCAGGGCCGTTGTGGCGTCGCGAACCACCTTGACAGTGGTGACATTGCCCCAGAAACGGTTGCCCATGACGTTACCGTCGGAAACGCCCATGATTTGCAACGGGGCTTTCGCAGTGGCCACGTCAACCTTCTCGGCTGCGGCCAGCGCCTCAGAAGCGGTGGAACCGCTGCCCATCTGATAGCTCAGCGCCAGGCCGGCCGGCGACGCCTGCTTCGAAGCCTCGCCCAGCGTGCCGTCAGCAGCCGCGTCGGGATACCACTTGCCCGCCTTCATCTGCGCCAACGTACCGACATACTTTCCGGAGCCATCAGCCGCGCAAGCCTGCACGGTATCGTACTTGCCCACCGTCACGCCGGCGTTTGCAAACAGATCGTCGTACGTCACATAATTCGCAGAGCGATAGACGCTCCACGTGCCGCCCTTGTAGTACTGGCCAAGCGCGGGCTCGCCATCGGTGGTGGCCATAGCGGTCAGTTCAGCAGCCGTGAAGGAGACAGTCTTCTCCAGCGTCTTGCCATCGGCCTGGTAAACCTCAACGGTCAGCGCCGCCTGGCTTGCCGATTCCCACTTCGCGTACAGCGTCTTGTCGGCATTCACCGGCGTGGCGAAATCGTACGCGGAAGCGGCCAGCGTCTTGCCGCCGTCGGTGCTTTCGAACCAACCGGCGAACGTGGCGCCATCCTTAGCGGGGTCAACCGCGGGTTTCGTGGCCGCAGCGCCCTTCGCCACGGTTTGCACGGCCGGCACCGGCGTGCCGCCCATCGCATCGAAGCTCACCGTGAACTCGGACTTCGCGGGCACCGAACCCATGGAATCGAACTTCCACTGGTTGCTGGCAACCATGCTCTGCGCGAACGCAGCCGCAGCCGTGCCGTCATAGGCTTTCGCCGTCACGTTATACACGCTGTAGAACGAGCTCTTCGTCAGCGGGCTCGTCACGAACGCAGGCGTGCTGGCCGACTCGCCCAGGAACGTCACCGTCTTCAGCGCACCGTTGTTGCCCGCAAACGCCAGCTCGCCCACCGACTTCACGCCAGCCGGGATGGTGATATCGGATACGCCCGTTGCGCGGAATGCGCTGTTACCGATCGTCTCAAGCTGAGAACCCTCGGCAAACGTCACGGACTTCAGCTGCGCCATGGTGACATCGGTGCTCGAGGAGCCAAACGCATATGCGCCCAAGCTCTTCACCGTGGCAGGAATGCTTACGCTGGCAATCTTGCTCTTCGATTCGTTGACGGCCGAACCCGAGAAGTCGGAATACGTGCCGCCGAACGCCTTGTCAGCGATGGCGGTGACAGTGTAGGTGGTGCCGTCCTTCTCGACCGTGGCCGGGATGACCAGGCCGAACGTCTCGAGCGCGCCCTTGTACTCGACGCCGGTCACCGTAGCGGTACCGTCAGCGTTGTATACATACTGCAGCTCATACGGCGTGCCCTCGACCAGCTTGAAGCTGCCGGTCTTCGTGCCGGTGTAGCAGCCCATGCCCGCGATGGCATACGTGGCCGTACCCAGCTTATCGTTGCCTGTGTAGGAGATGGTGTAGTCGGTGCCTTCCGTCAGCTGGGAGCCGCCGTACCACACCGTGACGGGCGTGTACACGCCGCCCTGCTCGAACACGATGTCGTCCGTGCCCTTGACCTGGGCACCGGCGATGTCGAGCTTGGCGCCCTGGTCGACGATCTTGAACTTCATGTTGTCGTAGTTGCTGAAGTTGCCGCCGGAGATGTAACGAGCGGTCACATAGCCGTAATCTTCGCCGCCGACCTTGCCCAAGTTCTCCTCACCGGGCTTGACGACCTGGCCCTCGTTGAGCGAAGCGCCGTACACCACGCGGTAATCCTTACCCAGCGTCAGCGACTTGCCCTTGTACACCACGTCGTTGACCGTAGGCTTGATGCTCTTGCCCGTGTACGACACCGTCAGCAGGCCGTCGTTTTGGTGCTCGGGGGAAAGATCGGCGCGCAGCGTCATGGAATCCCACGCGATGGCGTCCGCCGTGTCGGTGGTCTTCGGCATCGAGATGATGCTGCCGTCATAGGAGACCGACGTCGGATAGGCGTTCTGCTTGAGCTTCTCGGCATCCTTGTCCCACGCAATCTTGGCCGTCTTGATGGAGAACGTGCCGTCGGCCTTGCCGGTGAAGTGCGCGGAATCTGCCGCGGCGGTCACCACCATGGTGTACTTCTTCGCGTTGACGGCGCCCTTCTTGCCCGTGTTCTCGGTCGTGGCGTTGCCGGACGCGTCGACGTTCGACAGGTTCTTATCGCTTTGATCAAAGGCGAACGTAAACTCGCTGGAGTCGATCTCCTTGCCAGCGGCGTTCTTCACGTGCACACCGGAAGCCGCCGGTTCCTGCGCCGTCCAGTTGAACACCTTCGTATCGAAGGTGACCGTGCAGTTCGCCAGGTCGCCCTTGTCGATGCCGTACGCGAACGAGCCGGCCTCGCCGGAGTACGCGCCGATGCCCTGTACCGTGGCGGTGTAGGGCTTGCTGTCGGCAGCCGTAACCTCGACGGCGTCCTTCTGCGGAACGACGCGGAAGTCGGTATCCTGCTGCAGCTGCTTGCCGTTGAGCGTGACCGTCGCCTTCGGCGTCGCGGCCAAGCCGGTGTACTGGGCGTTCGCTGCGAATTCCACCGTCGCGGCCGAGAGGTCGGTCGTAGGCCAGTTCACCTGGGAGTTCAACGCCGGGTTGCCGCCGTTGACCTTGCCGTCGGACTTGGTCCAGTACGTGCCCCAGCCGTCCTTGTCCGCACCGACGTTCAGCACGGCGATGGCGTTGGTGGTGTTGGGGTTGTAGCGCGAGACGCTGTCCTGCTTGGCGGGGTCGTAGGCGTTGTTCGCCTTGAAGTCGTCCGCGGAGAGCAGCACGTTGTTGTACACGGTGCCGCCAGACGTCTCGGTATCGTCGGCGTACATGCCGTACACCAGGCGATCGTTGTACACCAGGCCCGCAACCGCAACGTTATCGTGCACGTAACCGCCGTTGTCGCCCACCAGCGCGCGCTGGCGCATGTTGTCGATGGCCTTCACCGCGCCGGCATTGTAGCAGCCATACACCTCCGGCGTGCCCGAGGCGTTCTGCTGCTCGCCGTCCACGTCCTTCGTGAAGCACGACAGGTTACCCGCGATGCCGGAGGCGAAATAGCCGCCGGACTGCGTGATGGCACCGCCCTGGCCGGTCCAGGTGCCGGCCACGATGGTGCCCAGGTTGCCACAGTACGAGACCGTGCCGTAGCTGCTGCCCACGATGCCGGCCGGGAACGGCTTGGTGGCGCGGCTACCCAGGATGGTGGCAGCCGAGTCGTTGATGCAGCCCGAGATCTGGGTGTACGTGCCCGCGCGGCCCACGATGCCGGCCGGGAACGAGTAGCCGTACACGCTGCCGGAGTTCGTGCAGTTCGTCACGGCAAGCGCGTCCGCGCCCGCGACCATGCCGTCGTCGGAGCCCACCTGCATGAAGTTGCCCGAGTACGACGTGGTGGTGGTCTTCGCGCGCAAGCCGCCCACGATGCCGCCCATGCCCGTGGCATGCGGCGCATCAAGGTAGCCGGAGTTCGTGCAGTTATCCATGGAACCGCGGCTGTAACCCGCGATGCCGCCCACGTTGGAGGACTGCGAGTACACCGTGTTGCCGAAGCGGTCAAGGCCGTTGGTCTTGGGCGTGTCAACCTTCACCGAACCCGTGTTGCTGCAGTTCGAGATCTTGCCGTGCGCCGTGCCCGCCGTCTTGTCGACGGTGGAGTCCACGTCGCCCGCGCTGCCCACGATGCCGCCGATGTTGATGGCCAGGATGGACTGGTCCTCCCATGCGGAGTCGGCGGAATCGGCCTTGTACGGCACGCCCGGCTCGGACACGGAAACCGCGCCCGAATTCGAGACGCCGGTCACGTCGCCCGTGCAGATGCCGGCCACGCCGCCCACGTTCTTGATGGGGAAGACGATGTCGCGCGTCTGATCCATCGTGTGCGACACCGTCAACGTGCCCGCGTTGGACACGTTGGAGATGGAGCCTTTCGAGGAACCCACCAGCACGCCAACGTTCTCGATGGCCTTCGTGCTATCGGTGGCGGCGATGGTCAAGCTAACCGATTTGTTGATCTTAATGTTCGAGATGCTCGAGCCCTCACCCGCCGCGCCGATGAGACCGACGTTGGAGGTTGCGCCCTGCGCATCGATCTTCGCGTTGATGATCTCATGGCTGTTGCCGTTCTCACGGTCCTTGCCGTCGAACGAACCATCGAACGTGTGGCCGCCCTGGCCGCCCACGGGCAGCACATCCTGACCGAAGAAGTTCAGGTCGGCGCCCAATTCGACGGTCTTGCCCTTAAACGAATCGACGGTCGTGCCCGCCCGGCTCTCGTCGGCGGTCCCGTTCACCAGGTTGGCGAACGCGTTCCACTGACCGGGCGTTTTGATGACGTACGTCGACCCCGTGGCGTTTTTGTACCACGAGTAGTCGACGGCGAAGGTGTTCGCGATGGCGATCGCCGGAACGGCGATGAGCGCGACGGTCACGGCCAGTACGGCCGCTATCGCCTTACGCGAGAACCTCCTTCTTTTCTTCGCATGCAGAGCCGTCGAGCCGCGCGACGGCGGCTGTGCATGCTGCTGCGTTTCGTGCATATGCCGCACTCCTTTCCTTCCCTTTCCGAGTCCGAGTTGCACTGCTATATCAGCGACGTGGGCCTTGCCTGTCGTCGATACCAAAGAGCCGTCTGCCCGGCGCCGGCCACCACGGCCGCCGCGCCCAAGGGGCCGGCGTATTTCTTGAAGGGGTTGTCATGCTCCACCGTGCGCTCCACTTCGGAAGCATTCGGATTGGGAATCTGATACACGGAGAACGCCGGGGCGCCCGAGCCGGAATCGCCCGCAGAGGCCTGCGCGCCCGTGTCGGACTGTCCGGCCGAACCCGACTGCGCGCCCTCGGCGGCGTTGTCGGCAGCTTCGGAGCCGCCCTGCACGTCCGTGCCGCCCTGGTTGCCCTTGGCCATGCCCGAGCCGGTGCCGTTTCCCTCGTCGCCCGAGCCGGTGCCGTCGCCGGTGGTCGTGCCGTTGGAGATACCGCCGCCGCCCGGCTTGTCGTCTTCGTTGTTCGAATCGCCGCCGGGGTTTTCGCCATTCCCGGGCCGCACCGGAGGGCCGCCCGCCAGCACCACGTACAGCGTGTTGATCCACTTGATTTGGTACTGCGACGTGCCGCTGCCGGGAGTGGAGCCGAACAGCAGGCGGAAGCGCGTCGCCTCGGTCATGTCGTAGTTCGGGTCGGTGCCGGCGTTTTCGATCTCGTTGCTCTCGAACGCGATGATCGGGTACACCTGCACGGCGCCCGCATAGCTTCCGATGTCGATGTTGGGGAAGTAGTAGCGGTTGGTGTCGAAGATGAACGCCGCGCTAACGGGACGGTCGATGTTGTCCGCCGTCCCGAAGTTGAGCTGGGACATTCCCGCGATGTTCACGCCCGCGTCCTCGAGCACCGTCGACAGGGGCACGCCGCGCCCGGTCATGGTGTAGTAGGCGCTGTCGCTGAGCGCAGTATAGGTGGCGGTCACCGAGCCCATGCCCTCAAGCTGCTCGAGCGAGTACTCCTTGTTGATAACGAAGTGCTCGTCGGAGTCGTCGTGCAAGTCGGCGGGCGGGTCGCTTTCGTAGTACGCCTTGACCTTGATGGAACTTTGGGGATGGTAGTCGTCCTTCACCTCCCCGCCGGTGGGGTCCTTCGTGTTGACCGTGGCGCCGCCCGTCACCGTGGCGCCGCCATGGCCCGCAGCGCTGGCGCAGTATATCGACGCGATGCCATAGCTCGACGGGCGGAACAGGCCCGTGGTCTGATCGATGGCGGCGATGGTATCGCCCACGTACCACGTGACATCGGCGATATCGCCGGTTTGCGCGGCAATGGAGCCGTTTTGCGTCGAGTACGTCTGCGTGGCGCCCGTTGCCGGATCCACCACGTCGACCAATGCGTAGAACTGGGCCATGGCCGTGGACAGGTCCTGCTCAAGGATGTAAGGGCCCGACAGCTCCGCCCCATCGGGACCCGCGATGCGGATGCCGGACACGTAGCGCGCGTCGGTCTGCCCGGTCACCTCGACGTAGATCGTGCAGGCAAGGGGCGCGCCACCCTGTGTGTTCGCCGTGGCGGTGGCCGTCACGGCCACGATGCCGTCGCCCACCGCGGTCAGAATGCCGCCGGGCGAGATAGTGGCGATGGAGGGGTCGGACACCGACCAGCTGACGTAGCTTTGGTTCGCCACGCTCGTGCCGTCGTTCCACCAGGCCACGTTGTCGAACCACAACGTGCCGCCCTTCGCGGTGATGCGCGCCACCGTGGCCGAGCTGGGGCTGGTGGCGTAGCCGAGCGTGGTACCCGTGTCGTGCGACCAGATGGACACGTCGGCAATGTAGGGCTGTGCGGCAGGCTGGGAAGGAGTTGCGGGGTCGGTTGTTGAGTCGCCGGTGCCCGCTCCCGGGACGGTGCCAGCGCCGGTGCCGGAATCCGCTTGCACGGCAACGCCGGAAGCCTGCAAGCTGAATTCCGCTGCCTGGGTGGCGGCACTTGCAGCATCCACGCCCTGTTCGTTGGCATCCGCTGCCTGCAGGTTCACGCCAGCGGCGGCCGCAACCAAACGCCCACCGACACCTGTCGCCTGCGCGCTTGCAACCGATACCGTCGGCAACGGCAACAGGCCGATGACCAGCGCAAAGCTTAGCAACAACGCAGCGGCGGCTGAGCGATTCCGCTTCGTTTTCCCCATCTTCACCATCGCGCGAAATCGTCCCCTTTAATCTCGTCTAACTTTATTCGCGTGCGGGCATAAAGCCACTTGCACGCCATTCTATAGCAGTTCGAGATTATTTCAAGCGAAGGCTATTCCCTTTTGCAGCTAATTAACAGGCAAGCAACTTTACGTCCCTTCCCCAACTTCCCCATTGCTTTAGCACGATAGAGTGCTAAAGTGTTCACCGTCGCATTCGCAGAGCGCTGCTGCGTGCCCGATAGCCCATCGGGCACGCAGCAGCGCAAACGGACGCGGGCGCGCAAGCGCATCGCCAGCCTGGGTGCGCAGACGCACGCCGCCAACCCGGCCGCGCAGCGGCCCGGCGGCCGCACAAGCGCACTGCCACTCGCCTGGCCACACGCGCTCGCAGCACCCGCGCACCGCCCGCACAACGAAAGGATCGCCATGAGCAACCAACCTGCTGGCACCGCCGCCGGCGCGCCCGTCGCAAGCGGATCGGGCCTTAAGCGCACGCTGGGGCTGCGCGAAGCCATCACTATCACGGCCGGCACCGTCATCGGCGTGGGCCTGTTCACCACCGGCGGCAACGTGGTGGGCGAGATGGGCCCGTTCGTGGTGCTGGCCACGGCGCTTGCGGCGCTCATCAGCATCTATCCCGCTCTCATGTACGGCGAGATGGGCGCGGCGCTGCCGTTCGCAGGCGGCACGTACCAGTACGCGTCGCTGGGCCTGGGGCGCCCCGCCGGGTTCCTTGCCGGCTGGAACTTCATCATGTCGCTCATCGCCGTCACCGGCGGCGAAGCGCTGGCGTTCAGCTACTACTTCAAGACCATCTTCCTGGCCGTGGGCATCGAACTGCCCATCGACGACGTGGTCATCGCCATCATCGCGCTGGTTGCGTTCATCATCGCGAACGTGCGCGGCGTGGAGCTGACGGGCAAGCTGCAAAACGGCTTCATGTTCTTCTTCTGGGGCGTGGCGGCCATCTGGTTCATCAGCATGATCCCGAACGTCCAGCTGCCGAATTTCGTGACGACGCCCGACTTCATGGGCGACATGGGCGCGGGCGGGTTCATTGCCGCCGTGGCCATGATCTGGTGGTGCTTCGCCGGGTTCGAGACATGCTGCGCCATGGGCGAGGAAATTCGCCATCCGCAGATCAACATCCCGCGCGCCATGATGCTGTCGCCGTTCATCATCTTCGTGGTGAACGCCCTGTTCCAGTGGTTCCTCGTGGGCATCGTGCCCGCCGACGGGCTGGCCGCCGTGGCCGAGTCGTCCGCGCCGTACGCCGAGGCCATGATGAGCGCCGGCATCCTGGGGCTGCCCCTGCTGCTGCTGGCGCTGGGCGTGTCGTTCGGCGGCGACTTCTCCACGCTGAACGCGTCGATCGCCGTGCCTCCGCGCTACCTGTTCACCATGGCGCGCGACGGCAGCCTGCCCGCCGTGTTCGCCAAGCTGCACCCGAAGTACCGCACGCCGTACGTGGCCATCATCTCGCTGGGCGTGCTGACCGTGGCGCTGGTTGCGACGAGCACGCTGGACTACATCGCGTCGCTGTCGCTGTTCGCCGACCTGTTCTACTACGTCATCGGCATGATCGCGTGCCTGGGCCTGCGCCGCAAGCTTCCCGACCTCGCGCGTCCGTTCAAGGTGCGCGGCATGCTGCCCGGCGCGGTGGTAAGCATTGTCATCTACGTGGTGATGATGACGCAGCTTGACACGGAAGCCCTGGTCACCGGCGTGATTTACTGCGTGGTTGGCCTGGTGATCTACGCGGTGTGCACCAAGGCGTATGGCCCGCGCACCATCGACGTGAACGCCGTGCAAGACGCCACTGAGCCCACCCCCGCCGAGCGAGCCAAGATGGACCGCGAATTCCACATCTGGATCGCCGCCGCCGCAGCCGGCTGCGCGCTAGTGGCCGCGCTGTACCTGCTGCCGGCGGTGATGGGATAGCAAGCGGAACACCCCCACCAAGACCGAAGGCCGTCTCCCAATCCAGGAGACGGCCTTCTGCAAATTCCAACTCTGTTTCCCTTAGCCGCAACACAGGGGCGGCCCTCCACCCGGAAGGCCGCCCCCTTTTGCGCACACACCCGCACGCCTCCGTGCTACCCTTGGCAAAACGCGGCAACAAGCCGCGGAGCCCAAGTAACGCAAGGAGAAGGCCATGGAGCAGCCGTTCCCGAAATACGCCCTCTTCAGCGGCAAGTTGTACGCATTCGTCAAGCGAGTCGAGCCCGTCCCGAGGACTACCCACCAAGCTATCGTAATTTACAGCTCCAGCAGCGACATCAACAGCCCAAGCGACGAGCGATACGTCGAAGAGCCCGTCTGGCTTGAAGCCGCGCGCGATTCCAAGCAAACCGCGCAAAAAACCGGACTCGTCACCTCCCAAAGCTCGGCCCAAGAGAAAATCACGCTCTTTCGCTCGCTCTTCAGGGGAAGACCGGACGTCCACGCGCACGGCTTTCGCAGGAAAGATGGCGGCATCGGCTATGTCCCCGCCTGCGCAAACGAATGGAAACGCGGCACATGCCCACGCGCAGAAAGCCCGAAAGCGAAGTGCTCGCTCTGTAGCAAGCAGGCCCTCCTTCCGCTGACCGACTCTGCGATTGTCCGTCACTTCAAAGGAACCGACGACCGTCTCCGCGACATCATCGGCCTCTATATACTCCGCAAGGACTCAACCACGTCGGTTTTGGTTATAGACTTCGACAAAAGCGGTTGGCAAGACGCCGTCTCCGCCATCCGCACGGTTGCGAAATCCCGCGGCCTGCAAGCCAGCGTAGAACGTTCAAGATCGGGAAACGGCGGACATATCTGGTTCTTCTTCGAGCGGCCCATAAGCGCGAAGCTTGCCCGCGACTTCGGAAGCGCACTCATCACCGAAGCAATGAGGCGCACCAAAACGGTCAAGTTCGATGCCTACGACCGCATGTTCCCAGCTCAAACGACTATTTCTGAAGGCGGATTCGGCAACTTGATATCCCTGCCATTCCAAGGGAAAGCTCAGCGCGAAGGCAATAACGTCTTCGTTGACGAACAATTCCGCCCCTATTCCGACCAGTGGCTTTTCCTTTCTCGGGTCGAAAAAATCGACGAGTAAGCGGCGCAGAACGCCATTGACACCTTGTCAGCGAAGCCTCTCGGAAACCTTGCGGAACCGTACCCCGCCCCATGGAGGTACCAGCCACGCGAGCCGATTTCGCAAGACAGCTTCTCGGAGCCTGTCGACATCGTCGAATCAGACATGATTTACGTCCCCGGGTCAGCCCTTAACGCCAAGGCCGCCAATGCCGTAAAGAGACTTGCCGCATTCGCCAACCCCGAGTTCTATCGCGCCCAAGCCATGCACCAATCGGTCTACGGAAAGCATCGCGTGATCTTCCTCGGCGAAACCCGCGAGGGGCACATTGCTCTTCCACGAGGGTGCAAGAAGCGCCTGTTTGAGCTGCTCAACGAGGCCGATGCCTACTACACCTATCACGACGAGCGGTACGCGGGCGAAAACGTTTCTGCCAAGCTCAAAGGCGTACTTCGTCCCGAGCAAGAGCATGCTGCCAGCCAGCTGCTCAAGCACAACAGCGGAATTCTCTCGGCGCCAACCGGATTCGGGAAAACAGTGATCGGAGCCTTCGCCATCTCGCAACTGCAACTGCCAACGCTTATCATCGTGCCGAAAACCGCGCTTATCTCCCAATGGACGACAAGACTCTCCGAGTTTCTCGACATCCAGCATCCCGATGGCCCGCTTCTCAGAGACCAAAAACCCGTCTGAACCGCTAGAGCATGGTCCCCTTGTCGACCATCGAACAGACATTTGCATAAAACCTGAGTTTGTTGGATGCCTCGTTCAGCGAACCAATAGCATAATATTCGCTCTTCGCCCTGCCAACACAATTCACGACAGGAGAGGATAGAAAAGCAAGCATACTGTCAATCTCGTCCAAACTTAGCAACAAGTCCGGATATTCAGCTTTTAGCAGGACATATATTTCGCGAGCCGAGAGCATGCCGTCAGTAACCCCATCGTCGCTTTGGGACACAAGACAGCTCATAACGGCACGCAGCAACACCGCACTACGAGTAAGATCGCCCCGCGCGCTAATTAGCATATCAAGGTCGGCATTCCCGTAACTTTCGAAAAGCGCTTTGTAATCCTGTGCGCTAAGAGGGACCCTGTCATGCAGCTTAATCAGCTCACAAAGAGCATCAACATCCATCAAGACGATTCCATGTTTCTTAGCCCTCGCAACAATTCGCTCGCCCTGAAAGAGGGGACCGACCACAACAGTAAACTGAGCATTATGCAGCTTGCGATGATCGACTAGCGTATCGAAGTTCAACTGAGATTCGCTAATGATGCCATTTGCCGACGATTTCGCATCGACTGTCACACGATAGGCATATTTCGCGGCCGATTGCGCCGAGACGAGCACATCGGTTTTCCCAGAGCCCCCAAGCCATTCCGCTTTAAAGCCAAGAGCATTAAAAGCATCCGCACAAGCTTTTTCGAACCTATCCGGATTCGACGAATCTCTGGCTGACAGTCTCAATTCGGTTAGGAGCTCGCCGCCTTCCCAGCTTTTAACATTTGCAGCAACGGCGCTTCCCTTCGCAATATCGGCAGAATCCCGCACAACAGCAGAATCGGCATTCTGAATAGACACCTTGCGCAGCATCTCGAGGCCTGCAGGAGTTATAGAAAACTCCGCCGCACGATAATCCTTCAGCAAACCAGCAAGCTGAAGAAAATGGGTGCGCTTAAGCACTTCCGAACCGCCATCCCCGCCAACATCGTACTTGGCAACCGCTGCAGCTGAAAGTTCAGCTCTAGTCTTCGGGCCCGATTCAAGTTCGCGCAACAACTCGAACACAAATGAACAGCTTGCATGCAAGCAACAACATAAATCGAGCGGGCTAGCATCCCGATTCCACCGCTTCACCAAATCTGTTGCTCGATAGCTGTCGCGCGATATCCGCTCAACGAAGCGAATGCCCGACAGCATATTCAGCATCGAATCAGCCGAAGAGGCTTTAATCCCATAGTTCTCGGCGGAGAATTGCTCTATATCGCCTTTCGTCTTGTCGTCCACCAAATACGAAACATATGCAGAAATGGTAGCTACCAATTCCGCCTTCCCACCTGGACAATACCCAATCGAAGGCTTGCGCGCAGCTAGCATATCTTGACTAAGGCGGCAAAGCTCCATCGCCCAAGATGAAGCCGTATAATTTGGCCGATTCTCGTCTTCGAGGCTTTTCGCTACTTCTTCCGGAGAAGTCACATCGATATGCTCCAGAAAAGACTTGCCAAAATCTGTTAGCACATACGATAACGTGTAGTCGAGAAATTCGACCAAACCCAAATCCCTAAACCAAACGAGACGCCTACTAACCTCGCTCGTCCTTTTCCAGGGAAGGTAATAGGCGTCATTTGCTGCAGCTTGAAGTTCGGATATCGTCTTAGGTTCCTGAAGCAAATAGAGAATTTCCCCCATGAACTTGATGCTCGAACACAGAGTCGCAGCCAAAAAAGCGTCATCGCCCGACAACGCCCAAACCCCCGCCTCCGGGGATAACTCCCAGCTGCCCCTTTTATCGCGGACAAGTCCGGTAGGGCGCAACCGCTGACAACAGACGCCAAGCGTAACATTCGAGGAAGAACCAGGAATTGCGACTGGTACGTTTGCAGACGTCCCATTAGCAACGTACTCGAAAATAATTCGAAGCGACCCGACCATGCCGACAGAGCCACGAGGGATGTTTGGAACCGACTGAGCCCTCATCGGCCATTGTCTCGGCATCGGATACTGTTCAATGGGCACGATGGTCATTGGAGTCACCCCTTAAAGCGGAAGCCCAGTTCGCAATAGGAGGATAGCACGCGCACCGCCCGCTTCCCCCCAATCGCGCAAATGAACCGTGTACGCGGTTCATCACCTGCTGGCAACGAAGTCCCCGCATGCGGCTGCGCAAGCCGACGAAATGCGATGAAGATCTGCGGCACATCCTTGTAGTTGGCCAGCAGCCGCTTAGTCCCCCGACCCCATGACGAGAAAGTTCATCACCAGAGCGACCATGGCATCCTTCTCTTCCGACTTGCTTTCGGCGATCATCACGGTTACGGCAACAAGCGTGCTGCCGTCAATGGACTTGCGGCCGCCAGCCAATGCGCTGATGATCGTAATCGTCCAGCAAATCCAGCGCCGCGGTGTAGCTCCGCACGATGTCGAGCACCTGACGGGTTTCGAGGCTTTCCGGGATGCGGACCATAACGCTAGCGGCCTGCCCGAGCTGCCGCAATCGCTGCTCGTTAGCGGCATTGTCATCAACGATGTAGCGGCGAAGCACGTCGATGGCCCATCGGCGGAACTCCACGCCTCGCTTCGATTTCGCGCGATAGCCAACGGAGATGATTACATCAAAATTGCAAAGCTTCGTCTCATAGTTCTTGACATCAGATGCAGTTGTCAAGGATTCCTTGACAACTGCAACCCCCTCACAAGCTCACCCTCCTTGAAACAATTATTCACATGCAAGCTTACATTTTGCTTCGTGGTGCCGAACAGCGTGGCCATCTGAGCTTGGCTAAGCCACACCGTATCCCCGTCGAAGCCAACCTCCAGGGAAACGTTTTCGTCTTCAGACTCAAATATCACAATCGAGCTAGCCACAATTCATCTCCCCCGTCGATTCTAAAAATGCCTGGCTATTCATTCAGAGAAGCAGCGCGCAAACCGCAAATCCCCTTCTTTAAAGCACTGTACTATCGAACGCATGTTCTTGTCAAGCGATATAGCCTTCTGTCGCCAGCATCGGTAGAAGCCTGCCGTCCCCACGAACCTTCACTAACCGACACCCATGGCGGCTCGATAAGCGTTGTCGCTCTGCCCACCCGACTCATCAGCGAAAACGCTAACCTCACTCAAGTTAATCTCCTTTAATGTCAGAACGCCGAGGGGGGGGCGAGCCCTCGGCGTCCGACAAATCATTTGCGAGAGATAATATTCCCGCGTCTTGAAGGAAGCGCTCGTGAGCCTCCGATTCTTTTATCCGGCATGGCCGCATCGCCTCGTCCGTCCACGATTCGAACGCGAGTCGGCGCTAAGCCGCCCCGCAGGCAACCCAGCCGCAAGGTCAAACCGAAGCCCTCAAACCCCTTACTGCCCCTGCGCTCGGTACTTTGCCTCCGTGGCGGCCTTCGCGGGGCGCCACCAGGCCTCGTTGGCGCGGTACCATGTATTCGCTACCATAAAACTCGGCACATCGCTAAGTAGGGTTTCGACGCTTCGCTAGCGAACATGCCGACCACCCCAATCGGCTACCTTGGTCATCGCCATCACAGATCGACCAAGGAGGCCAGGAAGGAATGATCAGCATGTCCAAGGCTTATTCTATACGCCAGCTGAGGATGGAGGGCGACTCGATCGCCGAGATATTGAATCTGAATCCGTTATCGGCCTGCCCATCGAGATGATGTAGTCGGCGGTCTCGCGCCTGGACTCGTCGGTGTACTTGACGGCTGGGTTGGCCATGGTGCCGTCCTTTCGGTCGTCGTAGGTTGCATTCTAAAGCATCGAAATGTCTAGCATGCGCGTCCGAAAGAACGATACAGGTCAGAAGGCCCAGGATGGAGAGGTACGAACAGCAGCAGGACACCTTCAACGGCCGCAAGAGCTTCTCGAAGACCGACCCGGACGCCACGTTCATGCGCATGAAGGGCGACGCCATGGGAAACGGCCAGCTCAAGGCGGCCTACAACGTGCAGGCCGGCACCGAGAACCAGTTCATCGTCGGCACCACCGTGCACCAGCGCCCCGGAGACACGGCCTGCGCCATCCCGCACTGCGAGCACGTCAAGGAGAGGATCGGCCGCCTGCCCGCAAACTTCGTGGCCGACGCCGGCTACGGCAGCGAGGAGAACTACGCCTACCTCGAGGGCGAGGGCGCAGACGCCTACGTCAAGCACAACGAGCTCTTCCGCGAGTGCCGCAACGAGAAGTGGCGCGACGACGAGATGAGGGTCGCCAACTGGGCGCACGACGAAAAGTCCGACGAGCACGCCTGCCCGGAGGGCCGGACGCTTGCCTTTTGCGGGGAATCGCGGCGGGTGTCTGACCTGGGCTACGAGAGCGCGGTGCGGACATACGAGCGCGAGGACTGCTCGGGCTGCTCCCGCAGGGCGAGGCGCTCGAAGTCGGCGGACCCGGATTCCCCGAAGCGGATCCAGGTGAACCCGGCCTTGAACGCCTTCAAGAGCCGCGCCGGCGAGATGCTGCGCACGGAGGCGGGGTCCGCCTTGCGGAAGAGGCGCTCCGTCGACGTGGAGACCGTGTTCGGCGACGTCAAGAGAAACCTCGGGTTCACGAGGTTCACGCTAAGGGGCCTTGAGAAGGTGACGCCCGAGTGGAGATTGGTCGCCGCGGGCCACAACATACGGAAGCTCTTCCTGGCGGAATGCGAAAAGGGGAAGATGGCGGCAGGGGCCATGGCGTAAGCCGGCCCCTCTTTGCTTTTTCGCAGCCAGCCGCATCGTCTGAGTGCTTTGGATGCAAGAAAAGGGGGCTGTATCGAAATCACTTTTGATACAGCCCCCTTTTCTCGTCTTCAGACCGGTAAATCGGTGTCGACAATCAACGGCTGCTCAAGCAACCCGAGATCATCATGCGAAGTCTGTACACGCACCTTCCCAAACCGCCTACCGCTGCTATTGCTTGGTCACAGCGTTAATCGCAGCCGCACATTCCCTGCTCAGGTTCTCCATGCGAAAACGCTGCATGAACCCTATCAGGCCGTACTTGCTGACCAATTTCCTAATTAACTCATCGGCGAAAGAGAGGCTGATGGACTCGACGCCTTCAAAGTCAATGATCACCTTCCCGTCCGCCTCGACAAGGCAATTCTCCACCAGCATCCGAAATTGCTCGGCATCAAATCGGCTACCCAGCCCAGCGGATTCTTTTTTGACGGACAGCCTCATATCCCGCTCGTCTGCAGCGTCCTCATGAGCCTCGGCCCAAAGATCGACCATGCCGCTTTCCCCAACGATATCCTCAAGGCTAATGGAGTCTGTGGCCTTTAGCTGGAAGTCGACAAGGGTCGTCCCCCCGCCCGGAATCTTGCTCCGCAGGCTGAACGTCGCCCCCCCGCAAATGCCGAGAGAGTATTGAACCCCGTCGGCAGTTATCTCAAGGGACCCACGGCCAGCCCGCACGGTTTCGTTTAGCACTCACAGCCCATTTCCCGCGCCGCGATTATCGGTCACCCCACGCTGCAAGGCCAGCAGGATAGCCGCTTCCGACCCATCGAATTCATACCCGGCGGAGCGAAGAGGCGACGGAATGCCCGCCCCGTTGTCGTAGACCGCGATAGCAATGCGACCCGATTCCTTGTGAACTTGAGCCATCACGTAACCAGGCTCGAGGCAATCATCTTGGCGGCTTGCGTGAAGAAGGATATTGTCGGTAACTTCGTTAAGACATAGCTCGATGCTGCTGAGAACGCCACGCCCGAGATCAATCGACCTTCGAATCGACGAGACGATACCCGAAACAAGTTCGTAGTGATTGCTCTCGTCAAACTTCCAGATTTTATTAAGGAAGGGCCCCGTGGTGCTGTCCGGAAGATCAGTAAACGGCTCTAGCAATCCGATTTTCCCGCCGGCGAGTTCCCCGAAGTCGAACGAGACGGCAAGAACACGCAGTTGCGCGACGCGCGATAATAGTCAATTGCCCCGGCAAGCGGAACGCAGTAGTTTGGGAACAGCGGAGCTGCCTTATCTGGAAATTTGATTTTGAAAACCCTATGCCCTTCGGAAATTCTCTCTTCGACTCTA
The DNA here is from genome assembly GCF_977052095.1 of Senegalimassilia sp. Classification (NCBI taxonomy): domain Bacteria; kingdom Bacillati; phylum Actinomycetota; class Coriobacteriia; order Coriobacteriales; family Coriobacteriaceae; genus Senegalimassilia; species Senegalimassilia sp. Next base: position 3,500 of record NZ_CDRSTZ010000003.1, on the reverse strand, counting down.
CGTATGAAATAAGAGGCCATACCTTTATTGGGCTTCAGCAAAATATTGATATGGTCCCGGGAGTTCTTTTGGCCAGATGTGCTGAAAGCGTCTAAGGTCATGGCTTGTTCCTTTGAGGTCGACAGAAGTTGCTGTGAATTTTACGCTATGCCGCGACCACTGTGCTAATCTGCGATTGTGAAACCCCCGGCGCCTCTGCTGCATGCGAAACTCGGGGGTATATTTTTATTCCTTTAACATGCAACTCCCGAAGACGCCTATCGCAACAGTTGTGGATTGTCCGCGCATCCGAGGTTCCAGAAGAGGAATATTGCGTCCTTCATCATTTCCGCCATACTCGCAATCTTGTTCCCTAGCGAATATCCTAGTCTCTCTTGAACAAATCCCTCGTGTAGATCCTGTCCGCCACGTCGGACAGGTCGTCGCTCCAGCGGTTGACCACGATCACGTCGCAGCGCTGCTTGAAGGCCGTCAGGTCGTGCGTCACCTCGCTGCCGAAGAACTCGGGCGCGTCGAGCGTTGGCTCGTAGACCGCCACGGAGATGCCCTTGGCCTTGACGCGCTTCATGATGCCCTGGATCGACGAGGCGCGGAAGTTGTCGGAGTTAGACTTCATGGTCAGGCGGTACACGCCCACCACCGGCTTGGGCCTGCCCCCGTACACCAGCGACATCACGCGGTCGACCACCTGCTCGGCGACGAAGTCCTTGCGCGTGCGGTTGGACTCGACAATCGCCTCGATGAGGTTCTGCGGCACGTCCTTGTAGTTGGCCAGCAGCTGCTTGGTGTCCTTGGACAGGCAGTAGCCGCCGTAGCCGAAGCTGGGGTTGTTGTAGTGGGAGCCGATGCGCGGCTCCAGGCACACGCCCTCGATGACGTCGGCGGTAGAGAGCCCTCGCGCCTCGCAGTAGGTGTCCAGCTCATTGAAGTAGGCCGCTACTTGCCCCCCGCTTATCGCCCGCCAAGCCTCCGAGCAGCCATCCGACGAGGCAGCTACCCAAGCCGTAACCTACGCCCACACCGCCACCGCAGAGCAAAACGGCGTCACGTTCACCGAGGGCTGGGACAACGCGCCCGCAGGCACCGCAACCACGTTCCACGTCACGCAGACCGGCGGCAGCTCCGCCGCAAAGGCCCGCATGGACGTACCGACGTACTGGGACACCGACGGCAGCTCCGAGAGCGTCTGCGACCCCACGCGCTCCCAATGGGGCAACTACCACGAGCTGGGGGCTGAAGGTTATGACTTCACCTTCGAGCTCACCACATCGGGATCTTACTACATCAACTTCTACTTCATGGACACCGAGGCCAACGTCTGGCACCTGCGCACTACAGCGGTCGCCACGGTCAACGACGAGGCAAGGCCGTCCGTCACACAGATCATCAAACAACGCCGTCGCCCAGTGCGGCGCCGAGACCACCGGCTCCGAGTACGACATGGCCCTCTGGCTGCACGACTGGGCCATGGACCAGCTGGAGTACGACCGCAGCCTGAACCACTGCCCCGAGAGCGGTTTGACGCGCGGCCAGGGCACCTGTGAGAGCTACCAGCGCATCTACGCCAAGCTGCTCAACGCGGCGGGAATCGCCAACGGCCGCATCGAGGGCAACGGCCACATCTGGAACGCCGCGCGCATAGACGGCAAGTGGGGTAACGCAATACCCCTTTCGCAAATTGAAAGCCGAATACGTCTAGGAATGAAAAAGACATGGTCGCCAGCCATCGGCATGGTTTTCAGCGACCAAGCATAAAAACGTACCGAGGAAGGCATCGCGACTATGTCCGCCGACATAGCATCGGTCGACGAGGAGCCGTTGGAAGCAGACCTTCGCGAGCTCGTGAGGAAAACCGTGCAGGAGACGCTCAACGCCCTGCTGGACGAGGAAACCGACGAGATGGTCCGGGCGGAGCGCTACGAGAGGACGGCGGCCCGCGAGGCGCACCGGTCTGGCCATTACAAGCGGAAGCTGGTCACCACGAGCGGCGAGGTCGTGCTCGACGTCCCCAAACTTCGCGGCGCCACCTTCCACAGGTCGAGCACTACTTTCTCCTTCGGAAGCAAGTCGTAGCCACCCGTCACCTGGGCGAGGCCAGACAGGCCCGGAGTCACCATAGTGCGGTAATGCCAGCCGTGGATACGTTTCTCAAACTCAGCGCAGAACGCCGGACGTTCCGGACGCGGTCCGATAAGTGACATCCCTTTTGTCAAGACGAAAAAACAAGATTACCTGCAGAAATGCTCTGACTAGGCAGCTGAACTATCTGCCTTCTGGAGCTTGGACCTCAAAGCTTTTACAACTCATGCCGACCGCCATTGGCGATGAACCGGCTCCGAAAAGCTGCCTCTAAATCGGATAGCAAATCGTCCCATTGGGGCATTTTCCCAATGGGACGATTCTTCGCAGGCAGCTTGGGGCTACACAATCTTTAATCAGATCAAGCCAATTGGAGCCGCTTAACCCGGGGACTCTAGCGCTTCATCATCAATTTCTTCACCTCGGAAAGGATGCCGGCCGTCACCTTCCCACCGTACCGGGAGCGGAAAGCGGGCTCGCAGCGCCGCCGCCCGGGGCCGCGACGCGTGACCCTCATCCAGCTCGACACCTCGCTCAACCTGCGGGAAAAGCGGCCGGGGTTCCTCCTCGCGGAAGCGGGTCGCCCATTTGCACAGGCTGAACCCCACAACCTTGTTGAGCGCGTACCACTCTTTGGCGGTCATATCGGCGGCCAGGCAGCGCTCTATGCGCCCGGCCCACATGTCGCGCCCGGCGGCGTCGCCGTTGGCAGACACCGCGAAACCTCCAAGGTCGGAAAACGTTCGCGACAAGCATGGACCATGCAGAGGCACGTGTTAAGACGCGCTATCTTTGACGCTCGCAATTCGCTAACCCCATATGTCACCGTAATTAAGCAGCTGCTTGTATGTTGGCGTATATTTGGTTGAAATGGATTCAACCAGAAAGAACTCGCCGTGATTAATTTTGAATACCAGAAATGAATCAGAGAAGACTGTTGCGAGATATGTATCAAATCCAGGGCTCGTCTTCTCCCGATATAGAAACAGGTTTCTGAAATCATCATTCATCGCGACCCTTATCGTTTCTATGGGATCTTGCGAATGAAGTTCTTGCCTAAACGAGAATATGTAAGGGAGCAACATCAGGATATGCTTCTTCACTTCAACGACCTCGAGAATCTGCGGTATGTCGTTTTGGATGTTGGTGTGGTTCGTTTTAGTGCGCCGGATATCTACAAGGTCATCGACGGATAATCCGCGCAACGCAACACGAAGTTTCGTGGCCTCGACCTTTCCATTTGGCTGTTTACATTCGCCACACGCCACAGTCCCAGGAGCTAGAACCATAGGCCGCTTCTTGAGAATACTGTCCGCCATCAGCATGGTTTGCGAATCAAGTAGCTTGAAATCCAACTCGTATTCTTCGGAAATAGCATCACATTGGCCAGCTTCCTCCGATGGAGGTTCGCTGTACGCTGA
>NZ_CDRSTZ010000002.1:0-100316 GCF_977052095.1 Senegalimassilia sp. | reverse complement strand
CCACTTGCCGCCGTCGAGCGCCCAGCCCGTGGTCATGGCGCCCGAGCTTGCCAGGTGGTACGTGGCGCCGCCGACCTTCTTCAGGCCCGTGGCCATCTTGCCGCTGCCGGGCTCCAGGTAGTACCATGCGCCGCCGACACGCAACCAGCCAGTCTTCAATTTGGTTTCGGAAACGGCGTAATACCAATCGCCATCGATCAAGTTCCAGCCCTGCTTGTAGCGAACCGGCTGGGGTTTCTTAGAGGCTTCAGACGAAGAAGCCCCCGTGCGGCTAGCAGCCGAGTCCTGCACCACAGCCGAGCCGGCCGAACCGTCGCCAACCCCACTCTGAACCTTAACGGCCGAGTCCTTCGGCACGGCACCGGCGTCGTCAGCCGCATAAGCTGCGGAAACGTAGCAAACAGCCAACGCCGCCGAAAGCGCGAACGTCCATACCAACTTTCTCACATGCGCGCCCATACCCATTACTTCCTTACAGCCGTCGGATCCCATAGCCCATTTGCGTCGACGTAATAGCCGCCCACCCATCGAGACGTGGCCATAGCGCCATCGCCCATAACGTAATAGTTACCGATCCATCGCGAAGACGCCATGGCGCCGCCGCGGGAGCCGTCCAGGTAGTACCACTTGCCGTCCACCTGCTGCCAGCCGGTGGCCATCCGGAACGTCGACTTGTCGAGCCAGTACCACGAGCCGCCCGAGCTCAGCCAGCCGGTCTCGAGCGCGCCGGAGGAGTTGGACCAGTACCACTTGCCGCCGTCGAGCGCCCAGCCCGTGGTCATGGCGCCCGAGCTTGCCAGGTGGTACGTGGCGCCGCCGATCTTCTTCAGGCCCGTGGCCATCTTGCCGCTGCCGGGCTCCAGGTAGTACCAGGCGCCGCCGACGTACTTCCAGCCCGTAGTCATAGCGCCCGAGCCGTTCGTCCAGTACCAGCTGCCATCGGAGCGGACCCAGCCGGTGGCCATGGCGCCAGAACCGGACAGGTAGTACCACTTGCCGTCGACCTGCTGCCAGCCGGTGGCCATCTGGAACGTCGACTTGTCGAGCCAGTACCACGAGCCGCCGGCCTTCCTCCACCCGGTCTTGAGCGCGCCGGAGGAGTCCGACCAGTACCACTTGCCGCCGTCGAGCGCCCAGCCCGTGGTCATGGCGCCCGAGCTTGCCAGGTGGTACGTGGCGCCGCCGACCTTCTTCAGGCCCGTGGCCATCTTGCCGCTGCCGGGCTCCAGGTAGTACCAGGCGCCGCCGACGTATTGCCATCCCGTGGTCATGGCGCCAGAACTTGACAAGTAATACCAGCTGCCGCCGGAACGAACCCAACCGGTTTGCATCCATCCGGAACTGTCGAAGTAGTACCATTTGCCATCAATCTGAGCCCACCCATTCTTTGGATAGGAACCGTCTTTGTAGTGGTACCACCAAGAACCATTCGAATACACCCACTGGTCCCCGTGGACAAGCGGACCTGTAAAGTCGAAATTCACGTCAACATCTTCGGTGATTCCGGAAACCGAGCTTTGTCCGTCAGCCTGCCAAACATCGTAGTGCTTTCCGTACGTGCACTGCCAGTTATACTGGGCCACCCAACGCGGCCACTTGTCATACTCGGAGCTTGTCAGATAGTGCGTCCACCAGTTCGTATTCGCGTAAACGCCCGGAGTGAAACCCGCTGCGGAAATAGCCGAGCAGAACGCTTTGGTATTTGAAAGCAGCTGATTATTGCTAATCTTCGGACTGCTCCCGCCTTCTTCCAGGTCGTAGTACACGGGATACGACAAATCAACCGGGCTCAAACCAGCCGCGTTAAGAAGCCGCAGCACATGAGAGGCTTCGCTGCGAGCCATACTGGTGTTTTCAGCATACGAATACAAGTAGACACCAAATGGAATGCCGTACTTCTGGCATCCGCGAACATTCGCTAGAAATTGGTTGTCGTCCTGCTTGGTGTAATCAGAGCCATAGCCGCACCGAATGATGGCGAACGTTACGCCGGAGCTTTTAACCTTCGACCAATCGATAGGCCCTTGGTGCGTGGAAACGTCAACGCCAAAGCCTTTAGCGCCCCAAACAGTGGTGCCGTTGCTGCCATAGTACGTCCCGCCGCTTTTCCACCAGGTGTTCCCGCTGGAATCATACAAAGCTATCCCGTCTTCGTTTCCAGCATCTCCAACGTAATAGCCATCGGAGAATCGCCAGCTTGATGCAGCTTTGCCGGACGCCGCATCAAATTCAGGTTCCGACTCGTATACGTTATTGATGATGGGGCCGACATCGAAGCCAATATCCTCGGCGTGCGCCGACACCAAAGGGCAACTGGAAAGAACCAGCGTCGCAAGACCAATCGCCAGAGCTATTGGCATCCTAAAGCACTTTGTCATGAGTCCCTTCGCTCCTTTGCTTTATGCTAATAACGGTAACGATATTACCCAATTATTTTATATGGAAACCGTTTTCGCGTAAAAGGGAGGGGCTATGACGAGGAGAATCGGCGAACGTCATCCATATGCAGCAGCGCCATTGCTGGCAACAGCAGCATTAGCGCTGCTACTTGCCGGGGCCAATGCCGGCCTTGCATGGGCAGACGAGCTACCGGCGAACGAGCCTGCCAAACAGCAAACGCCTCAAGTAGAAGCTTTGCCGCAAGACGCCGAAAGCAACGCTTCCGCCAACACCACCAGTACTCCGGACGCTTCAGCAAAGAACGGCACGGAAGCTGCGGACGCCGCAGCTTCCGCAAGCGCCTCAAGTGCCGCAACCAGCAACGGCGCAAACACGGTAAGCGAGCAGGCGCAAAGCACGAACAACCGCCAAAACGTCAACACCGGCAGCTCAAGCAACGCCAGCAAGGCTCCCGCTCAACCTGTCTACGACTACCTCCAAAGCAAATCCTCACCCCACCTCACCTACACGAAAGACGGCAAACCGTGCAAAACGTACGGGTGGGCGCACGTCAACGGCTCTTGGTATTGGTTCAACAACAGCCCGTACGCATCCGAAAACTGCTGGCGCTACGTCAATGGCTCGTGGTATCACTTCGATGCCGCAGGCGTCATGCAAACGGGCACCTACGCCACGTCCGACGGCTCGCTTTGGCACTCGAACTCGTCCGGCGCCATGATCACGGGAAACAACGGCTGGGTTCGCAGCGAGGGCCATTGGTATTGGGTGGCCCCCAACGGGAAGCTGTCCACAGGCTGGAAATGGAGCAACGGTTGGTATTGGCTCGACAAGAAAACGGGCGCCATGGCAACTGGCTGGGAAAAGGTCGGCGGAAGCTGGTACCTTATGAACGGCTCGGGAAAAATGCTCACCGGCTGGCAATGGCGCGGAGCCTGGTTCTATCTGAACGGGTCTGGCAGCCTGCATACGGGCTGGCTGTGGGATAACGGCTGGTACTGGATCGACGAAAACTCGGGCATGGCAACTGGCTGGGTCAACGACAACGGAACGTGGTACCACTGCGCCAAATCCGGAATCATGCAATCTAACGCATGGGTGCTCGACGAAAAGGGCCTCTGGCACTGGGCTGGCGGAAGCGGCGCCATGCAAAGCGGATGGGTCTACTACAAGTCAATCTGGTATTACCTCGACCCCAAAGACGCACGTCATCCTACGGTCACGGGCACCAAGTCCATCGCAGGGAAAGACTATCGATTCAACTCCGATGGGGCCATGAACGCGAATAAGTGGGTCGTCGTCAACGCGAAAACCGGGAAAGCAAGGTACGCCTCGGCAGGCGGATCCCTTACCGCAAACGCCATCATCAAGAACAAATCGATTGTGCTCACCAACGAAAAGGGCGTTCCTTTAAGCGGGTGGACGAAAATCGACGGACGTCAGTTCTACGCAACGCCCGATAGCGGGAAAGCGGCAACCGGCTGGCTGAAAATCAAAGACACGTGGTACTACTTCAACAGCCAGGGCGCCATGCAAACCGGCTGGGTTTACACGGGCGGCGCCTGGTACCTCCTTGGAAACAACGGAGCCATGCGGACAGGCTGGCAGAAGGTAAGCGGTACGTGGTACTACCTCGACAAGCAATCGGGAGCCATGCATACCGGATGGCTTAAGGATGGCGGCACATGGTATTACCTGTACGGAAGCGGAGCCATGGCTACCGGATGGGTCTACGTTGGAGGCGCTTACTATTACCTCAACAGCAGCGGAGCGTGGGATCCAAACGCCGATCCGATGTATCGCAAGGCGCAAGGTTACTCCAGCAACACAAATTGGCTGATTCTGTGCGACACAACAAGAAACCAAGTCTGCATCTATTGGGGCAGCAAAGGAAACTGGAAGCTGCAGAAGAACTGGACCTGCACCACGGGCGCATGGGATACGCCAACCGTCCTGGGCCAATTCACCGTAGGCGCCAAGGGGTATGTGTTTGGCTCCGGCTTTAGCTGCTACTACTACACGCAGTTCTGTGGCAACTACCTCTTCCATTCGGTAACGTACTACCAGAACACGTTCAACATTATGGACGGAAGGCTTGGCATGAACTTGTCGCACGGCTGCGTGCGCCTGCAAATCGACAACGCGAAATGGATCTACGACAACATCCCCTCCGGAACTAAGGTCGTAACGTTCTAATCATTTCGCAATATCGCAGTAAAACGGGGGGCGCTTCGAGCGCCCCCCGTTTTCGATTCCGAGCGATTTTAAACTAGCGCAAGCATCTTGCCGGCTGTTTCAGCCAATGGCTCATAACACGCCATCCGTTCAACACCCGCATCACGCACAACAGTGCTCAAGCAGCTTCCCTGCTGCGCAAGCGCGCAGGGCTCTTTAACCGCCGCAACAAGACCATTCCGTTCCAATTTCTTTCTATTTATCGATTTTCCGAACATATCCTCTTCCATATGTTCGCAATCTTGCTATGATAGTTAAAAAGCGAACAACAAAGGATTCGTCTCATGGCACTTAAGCACAACCATTTTAAAGTCATCTATGCCCTCAGCAAGCTTCCCCATGCAACGCAACGAGAAATCGCGAACGCTACCGGCCTGGGACTTGCCACCGTCAACGCCGCCTGCAAGGAATGCGAAGCCGCGGGGCTCATCAGCGATGGGCGCTTGACCGCAACCGGTATCGCATCGTTGAAGCCGTACGCCGTCGACAACGCCATCATCCTAGCCGCCGGCCTCTCTTCGCGCTTTGCACCCATTTCCTACGAGCGCCCGAAGGGTTTGCTGCGCGTTCGTGGCGAAGTGCTGATTGAGCGCCAAATCGAGCAGCTCAAAGCCGCGGGCGTTACCGACATTGTTGTTGTCGTCGGATACAAAAAAGAATGCTTCTTCTACCTGGAAGACAAATACGGCGTCAAGATCGTCATCAACAACGAATACGCCGTTCGAAACAACAACTCTTCCCTGATGCTGGTCAGGGAGCTGCTGGGTAACACCTACATCTGCTCTTCGGACAACTATTTCGAGGAGAACCCCTTCGAAAGCCATGTTTGGAAGGCATACTACTCGGCCGAATACGCCGAGGGGCATACCGATGAATGGTGCTTGAAAACCGGCACGCACGACCGAATCCGCAGCGTGGAAATTGGTGGCGAGAACGCGTGGTACATGATCGGCCACGTCTTCTTCGATAAAGAGTTCTCCACCCGCTTCCGCGAAATCCTTGAAGACGAATACGACTTGCCGCAAACCCGCGACAAGCTTTGGGAAGACCTGTACGTCGAGCACATCAAAGAGCTCGACATGCGCATTCGCCGCTATGATCCCCCCATCATCCGCGAGTTCGACTCCCTTGATGAGCTGCGCGACTTCGATCCGCTGTTCCTGGAGAACCTTGATTCCGAAATCTTCGACAACATCGTTGCCGTGCTTGGCTGCAAGAAATCCGAGATTCACGACGTTTACCCGCTTAAGCAAGGTCTGACGAACCTGAGCTGCCACTTCGCCACCAACGATGGCGAATGGGTGTATCGCCATCCCGGCGTGGGAACGGAACTGCTTATCAACCGCACCGCCGAGAAAACCGCGCTCGAAACCGCCCGTCAGCTCGGCCTCGACGACACGTTCGTGTTCGAAAACGCGCGACGTGGCTGGAAGATTTCGAAATACATCCCGCACTGCAAGAACCTCGATGCGCACGACGACAGCCAACTTGAAATCGCGATGGTTATGGCTCGCAAGCTGCACGAGTCGGGCGCAAAAGTCGAGCGCAGCTTCAGCTTCTACACCGAGGGCAAGCGATACGAGTGCATGCTGAAGGAACGCGGCCCTATCGATGTTTCCGATTGGCAGGAGATGAGCAGCCAGGCTGATATGCTCAACAACCTTATTAGCGCGGAAGCGGCCGACCCCGTGCTTTGCCACAACGATTTCTTCGGGCTGAATTTCCTTGTGGCCGAAGACGACCGCGTCAGCCTCATCGATTGGGAGTACGCGGGCATGGGCGATTACGCGAACGACTTCGGCACGTTCTGCGTGTGCGAGCAGCTTGACGAAGAGCGCATGCGCAAGGCACTGGGGTATTACTTCGGCCGCACGCCCACCGCATCCGAATGGCGCCACAATCTTGCGCAGGTCGGCTTGGCGGGATGGTGCTGGTATGCCTGGTCGTTGCTTAAGGAAGCCGAGGGCGAGCACGTGGGCGAATGGGCCTACATCTATTACCGCTACGGCAAGACCTACCTGAAGAAAGCCTTAGACCTTTATAACCAAAGCGAACAGTAAGCATCGGGAAAGCACCAAGCGGAAAGGGCCAGACATGAATTCCTCGATCGAAACGCTTCAGGCCAAGCGGCGCAGAAGCTTCATGACGCGCGGCATCGCGTTCGCCGTTGCTTCGGGCATATGCTACGGACTTTACACGGGTTTTCTCACGCTTGCGGAAACGCAAGGCGTATGGGGCGAATGGTTCGCCGGAAGCACATGGGGCAATGGCAACGAGGCCTTGAGCGCGTTCGCCATCACGTTCACGCTTGCAGCGCTTGCCGCCGGAATTAACGACTTGTTCAGCGGCATATGGTCGGTTCTCGTTTGTGCAAAGAACCATCAGCTGGGCGATTTGCGCAAGACGCTTGCCTCTAAGCCCGGCCGCGTGATGATGCTGTGCGCCGCAGTTGGCGGCCCCTTCGCCACCATCGCCTATGTCATCGGCCTCAACTCCGCCACGGCCTCGGGAAATCCCGGCGTTATCGTGCCGATTGCAGCGTTGAACTGCGCCATCGGAGCAATTTTGGGCCGCATCCTGTTCAAGCAGAAGCTCAGCGCGCACAAAGTGCTCGGCATTGTGGTGTGCCTTGCCTCTGCAGGCATGATCGGCGGCGCAAGCTTCGCGTCCATGGGGCCCGATGCGCTGCTTGGATGCCTCTTCGCCTTCCTGGCGGCATTCGGATGGGGCTTTGAGGGCTGCGTTGCGGGATTCGGCACCATCCTTATCGACTACCGCATCGGCATTGCCATCCGCCAAATGACCGCTGGCGTGCTTGAGCTTCTCATCGTCTTCCCCGTGCTTGCGATTGCGGGAGACGGGGTTGGAAGCCTGGTGAGCCTGGCCGGCGCTGCCGCAACAAGCCCCACGCTGCTGATTTTCGCCATTTCCGGCCTGTTCGCTATGCCGGCGTTCTCGTTCTGGTACAAAGGCAACTCCATGTGCGGCACGGCGCTTGGCATGGCGTGCAACGGCATGTACGCGTTCTGGGGACCGCTGTTCATCTGGCTTATCATGGGCGTACTGGGCATCGGCGGTCTTTCTGCTGACTATCCACCCCTCACGGCAATCCAATGGCTGGGCGCCGTCATCATGGTAATCGGAATCTTCTGCATCGCCGTAGAGCCCCGCAGCCTCTTCGGCAAGAACAAGAAGGGGGAATAATCCCATGAGCAGTAACCTAATGCCGCTGTATTTCGCCATCATGAAGCACTTCGAAAGCGGAAAGGCCGATTGCGTCGAAGGCGTGATGGACGCGCTGCGAAGCGATTACGGCACCTATAAGCTGTTTACCGAAAAGGACATCGAGGAGTCGCTGGCCACCGCAAAAGAAAACGGCCTGCTTGACGAATGCGATTGGCAGCTTGACAAGAACGGCAACCTCAAGGTTTTCTACCAAGCCAACGATTTCGGTAAAGACATGATTGCGAAATACCTGTAGCAAGCAGGAAGCAACCAACAAGGCGGGCGGCATCTCTAGGATGCCGCCCGCCTTTGCTTTTCTGTTGACATTGCACCAGCGCCCGCAGGCCCCCCGACATCGCATCGCAAGTCAAAGGGTGCGCAACCCCAGCGCTTGCTGAAAGGCCCAAAACAACAACGCGCGAACGTGGCGTGCGTGCCATGTTCGCGCGTTTGCAATTCCTGCCTGCGGAGGCCTTATGCTGCCGCTACGCGGGGAGAGGCGACGATGGTTTCGGGGTCGCCGCCGGCCTCTACCGTCTCGATGATCTGGGCCCACGTGGCCTCATCGCGGTAGGCAAGCCACAGGTTGATGTCCGGGTCGATATCGCCCTGGTACGGGCCCGTGCCGGACGTGAACTCGATCTTGTCCGCATTCTGCGCGAACACCTTCACCGTCTCGACCAGGTCAGCCGCATTCCAATCGGTGTCGCAGTTGTCGACAAGCGCCTGCACATGCAGCGCGGCGTTAACAGGATCGGCGGCAACTTGCTGGATGCCCACCTGCACCAGCTGACGATCCTGAATCTGGCGGCATGCGTCCAGGTCGTTGGCGTACTGCTTGCGCGAGCGCGCCAAAACCAGCGCCTCGGGGCCGTTCAGCTCCTGCGTGCCGGCGTTCAGCGCAATGTTGTCGCCCGAAACAATGTCCACCAGCTGCATGTTGATGGGCACGTTCGCCGTCACGCCACCCAGCTGGTCGACGAACTTCTCGAACTGCACAAAGTCCATGTCCAGGTAGTACTTCGGGGTGACGCCGGTAAGCTTGGCAACTTCGCTTTCAAGCGCCTCGATGCCGGCGATGTGGTACACCTCGTTCAGCTTCATCTTCTGGCCGTTGTACTCGGTGGACGTGTCGCGCGGGACGGAAATCAAAGCTACCGAGTAGGTTTTCGGGTCGATGCGCGCAAGCATCAGCACGTCGCTGCGGCCGGTGCCGTCGGAATACTCCGGCTTCGTGATCTCAACCGTGCCCGTGCGCGAGTCGTTGCCCACGATCATCACGTAGAACGGCTCCGTTTCGGCCTTGGCGGTCTGCACGCTGTCGGAAACCTCAAGCGTCTCGTCCTCGTGAACGTTCGGCTCGGCCTTCTTTTGGCATCCGGCCAGCAAGCACAGCGCAAGCGTGCAGCAGGCCACGATCGCCAAAATCCTCTTCCTTGTGTTCATTCCCGTTTCCTTCCTTGCAAATCCTTGTTACGGAATGATTGCCGTTGAATCTACGTCGATGCCTTTCGGGTTCTCACCAGCATCAACGGATTTCATGATGGTAGTCCAGCCCTCGGGGTTCTCGTAGCACATCCACAAACCGCCGGCTTCCTCGTTGTAATCGCCCTTCGACGGCCCCGAGGTGCTGTACACGGTCATGCTGCCCGAACCGCCCGCAAACGTCATGGCAAGCGAAATGATGTCCGCCGTGCGCATGTCGGTTCCCACGAAACCGGCAACGCTCAAGATGGTGTTGGGCATCTGATACACCGGCTCGTTGAGCACCTTGTTCATAATGGCAAGCGCAAGCTGGCGAACGTTATCCTGGCGGTGTTCGTCCTGGTCAACCTGGTATTCGTGGCGGGCGCGGGCAAACAACTGCGCCTGCTGGCCGTTAAGCACCTGCGTGCCCGGCTCAAGCGTGACCGTCTCGCCCGTCAGGGCATCCTCGTACGAAAGCTCAATATCCACGTTCACCTCAACGCCGCCCAGCTTGTCGACGATGTCCTGCAATTCGGAGAAGTGAACCTCGGCGTAGTGCGAAATGCTCACGCCCGTAAGCTGCGAAACCGCCTTGATGGACTCCGGCGCGCCGCCGATGTTATACGCCTCGTTGATTTTCATGAGCTGGCCATCGGACGTGCGATACGGCGTGTCGCGCGGCACGGTGACCATGGTGATCTGCTTGTTCGCGGCGTCCACGCGCATAAGAATCATGACGTCGGAGCGCTGGTTGTCGCCGGATTCGGCCGCCTTGTCCGACGTGCCCGAGCCCTCGCGCGAGTCCGACCCCAGCACCAGCACGTAGAACGGCTGGCCCATTTCGGCCGGAGTCAGCGCGTCGCTGACCGCAATGTCCTGCTCGGCACCCATCGAAAGCGCGCTGTCAAGCTGATGAGAGAACCACAGGCCGTAAGCGCCCACGGCGAAAACGCACACCAGCACCACCGCCAGGGCCGTCAAGCCGACGCGCTTGAGCAACCGCGCGCGGCGTCGCTTGCGCGCAACCGCCACATACGCGCGCTGCGCGTTCGCGCGCGACTGAACAGGCGCGGGCGCCGCCGATGCACGTTGCGGCAGCTGACCTGCATAGGCACCACCAGCGCCACCGCGCGGGCGAGCCGCCTGGTTGCCGCGAGCTTGGCCCGGACGCGCCTGCGCGCCATACGGCCCGCCCGGCCGGCCACCACGAGCCCCGCCCGGCTGGCCGCCGCCTTGCGGCATGGGAGCACCCTGACGCGCGCGCGAGCTCGGCGCAGCGGGCCTGCCCTGCGCAGCGCGTTGCGGCGCGGCGCCCGGACGGGCGGCATGGCCTTGCCTTGGTTGATGCTCCCTGTTGCTCATGTCGAGAATGACCCTTTCTGTTTACGCTTAAACCCTTGAATTGTAACACCCCGAGAAATTCAGCAGCGCAAACACAACGCATCGTCTACAACCGAGCACAACTGGCAGCGAATGTACCGCGCTAATCCCCTATTCGGTACAACCTCATATCGCCTTCGCTCAACACCAGCGAAAAGCCCGGAGTCTCCGGCGTAATGGACTCGATACCCGCCCAATCTTCTTCCTTATAGCGAAGATTCACAACCGTGCGGTCGTCACCCGACTTGTCGTCAAGCATCATCACGTAGTGCGCGCCCGCCTGCTCAACAGCAGCACGCACCTCGTCCGACGACGCGTAATCGCACAAGCGGGTGCGAATGAGCGAGGTGCGCTCTTCCAAACCAACCGGGCCCGACGTGCCCGCACGCCTAAAGTACGTGTTCACGCCCTCTACGCCATAAGCCCAACAACTGCCATCGTGAGGAAGATTGATCACGCAATCGTGGCCCGCAATCGACATGACGTTCTTCACGAACGCGTCCTCTTCGGACGTAAGCCCCTTGTTCCACGAATAGCGGCCGCTCACCTCTTTGTGAATCTTCATAAGCCCTGGCCGAACATCGGTGTTGCCGAACGCGAAATGCACGGGAGCGAACTGGCACGCCGTCAGGGCGGCAACCACAACAACCACGGCAATCGCCAAAGGACGGCGACCGTTCGCGCGCGCAGGGCGCACGCGCCCAACCAGCTGCGAGCCAAGCTCCACCAGCCAGGCGAAGCCCAGCGCGGCAAGCGGGATGGCGAACAGCGCCGTCATGGCGCCGGTGCGGTAATAATCGGTGTACCAGAAGCCCGTCAGCAACTGTTTGACGAAGCCGTCGGTGGAAACATCGATTACGTAGAACACAAGCGCCACCGCATATGCCACGGACAACCAGCGCAAACGCTTGTCCTTCAACGTCTTCGCAACGCCAAGCAGCACCAGCAACGTCAAGAAAGGCTGCACGCCTTCGCGCGAGGTGAACATGAACAGCAGGCCAGAAACCACCGCCTTAGGAATGCTGAGCGTCGATTTCCAGGAATAGGTGACAACGCTCTGCAGAGGCGGCGCAAGGAACAGCGCAGCCCATGCAGCGCATGCCGCAAGAAGCAAAACCACAGCAGTTGCCTTGCCCCGGCGGCTTGTGCTCGATCCCCTGTCCCACAGATAGGAAACGGCAAACAGCACCGACCATACGCCCAGCGTAAACGCCCCGTTCGGCTGCGCAAGCGCAACGGCCACCATGCTGCAGGCATAAGCGGCAATCCAAGCTCTTTTCGGCAAGCCGCCTTTGCCGGCAAGCCCGCAGATCAGCACGCCGAGGGCAGCAGGAATCATCGCGAACGAAAGCAAGTTCGAAAGCAGCTGGCCGTACACCACAAAGCCCCACGGAAACCCGCAAAACGCCGCCGAGAACAGCGACCCGCCGCACACGACCAGCTTATTGTCCGGAAACAGCGCCCTCATCAGGTAAAGTACGCCCAGGGGAAGCACAACCGTACACGTCACGAAAATCATGGCGTTCGTTGCCAGCGCCACCTCGTTGCCGACAAAGGACGCCACAACCGCAGTGACCACGTGCCAAGCCGCCGGGTAATATCCACCGGCATCACCAATGTCGAGGTACTTTGTGACGTTCAACGTAGAATACGTGCCCGAATCCAAGAACCCGCGGACAACGGAAAGATGCACCGTCGTGTCATCGTTGCGCGAAAACGAAGCCGGGGCGCCCATTGCGTGGAGGAACACAAGCGCAGCCACAAACACGGCAACGCCCACGTACAAGGCCACCTGCAAGCGCACATCGCCCAAAGCCGAAGGGTTGCTGCAAGCCGTACCACCTTTCGCGCGACGAACACCGCCGCAAACAGCAAAGACCAGCAGGCACAGCGCCACACAAGCAAGCAGCAGTACCCATGCACTGCACGTTATGCCGACGGCAAAGAACACAACGCCCAGCGCCACCAACGCAAACACGGAAAACGCCGGCGCCACCGCAACCGAGACGAATCGGTCAAGCCGCAAACCTCTGCCAACCAAATACCCCGGCACATACAGCACCAAAACCGCAACCAAAACCGCAAAACCAAAGGTCAACCACATACCCTATTCCCTATCAAAATGGTAAGCCCAACATGACTCACAGCGCAAATGGCAAGAAACTATCCGAAAGGAGAACTGCGTCACGAAAGATGACACCTAACTCAAATCGTTAGCCACTCATTTGTCCGTCAAATGCGTATAGCACATCATATACGCAACCTCATCAATATCATCATCGCGTTGCTCAACAAACTGAGGTTTGTCCGATTGGACTAAGCAGATAATCTGGTTCGCATCCTGCTCTGGTTCACCCTCTCGGCAAAGACACTTCCCCATCACTGTTTTGTTTCTAGAGGGATTACCTAGGAGAGTTCGTTAGCGACAGATGCGCCAATCAAATATCATCAACTACGCTAAACTAGCCAATGATACACTTGACTACCGCAGCGAAGCAAAGGAGCCCCCGTGAGCAAAACGACCGAACTCGGCGAGAACACAATTATCGGAAATCCTCTAGTTACCGATAATTGTGTAAAGTTCAAGGCAAATTCGCGCGGCAATATACTCTTTTGCGAAGACGGAACGGATCTAAGAGGCTCCACCATCACGTTTAACGGAGACAATGCACTCGTATACCTATCGAAGAATAAGCATCAATATAAACTCAGCGTGTCCATGAATAGAGGCAACACTCTTTATATCGGCAAGAACAACTACTTTAACGGCAAGCTGAACTTAATCCTCTCGGAACGAAAGCACATCGTGATAGGAGACGATGGACTATTCTCGTTCGGAATATGGCTCAGGACGGCCGACCCACATCTCATTTATAGCTGCGAAACGCACGAGAGAATCAATCCGAGCAAAAATATCCTCATTGGCGATCATATATGGATCGGTCAAGGATCCTTAGTTTTAAAGGGGAGCACGATATCCTCAGGAAGCATCATAGGCGCAAACAGCACCGTTTCAGGAAAGCTAGTCCCGTCAAACCAAAGCTGGGCAGGGGCGCCAGCCAAAAAAATTGCGGAGGACATATTCTTCGATGGCGCGTGCGTGCACAATTGGACTGAAGAACAAACGGAAGCTTCACGACTCTTTTCCTCCGACAAGTGGATTTTTACGACAGACCAAGCGGTCAGTCACACATCTACCGATGGCATTTTCAAAAAGCTCGACTTACTTCAGACCGCAAAAGATAGGCTAGATTACTTACAGAGCAATCCAAAAGAACTTCAAGGAAAATACCGCTTCGCAAATCCGAATCACGGAGCAAATATCCACACCAAGGTCAAAGCACAACGTGCTAGCTTTTTCTCAAGCTTACTAGGCAAGAAACATTAAATTGCAAATGGCTCACGAGCCAATGGAGCCATCCATTGGCTCGGTATCGTCAATAATTTAAACGTTGCTCAACCAGCCATCAACTCGATTATTAGCTAGGTTTACATCTGCACCACTAATCTCGCTATGCAGAAGGCTCATCGAAAAATAGCTTGCCATCAACCCGGTGAAATGTCTTTTCAATCCATTTCCAAATCAAATCGATAAGCAAAGAGGAGGCATAAGAGACGCCGAGCAAAAGCAGGAATACTAGTGGCGACCACTTTGGCAAATATATAAAGCTCTGGCACCAGTGATAGCAGAAAAAGCTATGAGTAAGCCAGATATTAGTACTGTGGCAGCCAATAGATTCGAAAGGCTTTCGGGCAATCTTACCCACTTTCGTCTCGAAAAGAATTACCAGGCAAAGACAAAAGACTGGAGCCCAAAGAAAATCGTAGCGCATGCCGACGTCAAGCTTGTAGCGCAAGACCACAAGACCGACCAGGCAGAGGAGAGAGCAAATAACCGCAAGGCAGCGCCCTACAAACTTCGATTTGATTCTCGAAAGCAAATCCCATCGAGCAAATAGACAGCCCATAACGAAGCAAGCTGACCACTGCATTGTCTGGTACAACTTTCCCCACAGAATGCTCTTTGCGAAATCAGACGCCCAATCAACATGGGCAAACGCAGGGATTAGCCACATAACCGCAGCATTCCATACACAAACCGCAAGCAAATCCACAGTAAACGAAGCAGTCTTTCTGTCGAAATACCGCACCATAAGAGGAAAGGCCATCAACAAGATAAGGTAATCGGTAAAGAACCACCACTCACCGTTATAGGTGATGTTTAGCCCAGTTGCATTCCAGAACAAAGCTGACAAGCTGGCACTAACGCGGGCATCGCCCAGAACGATTGCGACAGGAACGACAATGGCAAACACTTTAAGATAAGGAACGTAAAGACTCTTTACCTTGTTGAGTGCAAAATTGGACAGAGAGCAATTTTGCAACGAATCATCATTTCGATCGCCAGCGGCAAGCTTTTTCTTCTTAGCCTGGTACGACACCCATGTGCCATAACCGCCCAAAAACAGAAAGAGCGCCACACACATTTTGCCAAACAAACCAAGAATCTCAGCTGAATCGATTCCTAGCACAGAGAGAAGCGAAATGTAAGAGCTACCATCTTGAATCCTGTTAGGGAAAGCAAAAAGATGATGATACAGCATAAGAAGAATAGCAAAACCCTTGACGAGCTTAGTATCCTGTCGGCTAAATAACTTGCCAGAACTCACATAGCCCCCTGATCATCTTATAACCCCGAGCCAATAAGGCCACCTACAAACAAACCTTGCGGGTGGCCCACAACAAGCACTCCGAATGAATTGACTAGCTCTAGCTAATAAAATACCGAAATACTAGAAGCCGTTATCCAAGCTAAATACTAAAACTTCCCTTCATCAAGCTCTTTGATTCGCTCATACGTACGTTCGCAGCATTTCCCATCTCTAAAAGCAAAGAAACCGCTCATTCGTTTCGCGTATTCGTCTTCAGGAACAAAATTCCGAGCAGCGCAATCCTCAAGACATTTCAAAAGGGCTTCTTCGGTATCAACAACAGGTCCAAATCCGTCCCTCCTGTGATCGAAGTAGCCTTTCGAATAAGCCTGCATTCCCGAGAAAAACTCTTCGGAATCAAACTGGTAATAGAGACACTCTTTACCTAAATATGCCGTCTCGAATGCAGTTGACGAATAGTCGGTAATCATCATCTCCGCATCAACAAATAGCTGCTGGATTGATGCCCCCGTCTGATTGCCTGCGATTTCAATGTAGTCAGGAATAGAAAACGTGCCGTTCTCAATATAAGGAAATGTATTAGTATGCGGATAAAAGACGATATCCACATTTGCACTTTGGGCAATAGAGCGTAAAGTCGAACTGTTCAAAAACGATTCCCATTTCTTCTTATATTCAGATTTACCAAAATCATCGTTCAAAACACGAATATTGCCAATGCCAATCTTCTCGCCACTCAATTTATTTCTCCAGGTAGGCATAATGAGAATGCAGCGCCTCTTCGCAGTACGCCTTAAAAGAGCATCGTGTCTCGGAAAACCCGAAAGACACACCTGCCTAGGGGTCAGGCAATATGTAGACCCGGTATCCCGAATCGACGAATATTCTTGTTCTGCTGCAGCAATTAACAAATCAATGGGTTTGCCATTGATCCAACCCGAAATATTATTATGAGTAACACCATGTTGCAAAAAAATAAAGCGCTTAGACTTAAAGAAATTATCACCAAAATATGAGTGAACGAAGCCATCAGCATGGCTGCTGATAATGGTTGAGCATTTCCTTAAAATAGCCTCGTGCTCTTTTGTGCCAAAAGCAACAAGTGCAAAACCTTCATTTGAAAGTCTCTGCCAGTCCTTTGCTTCTTTGCGCAGCACAAAATATGCTTTCTGCTCAGGATGGTTATTCTTTACCCAGCGATACAAATGCTCGGCATTATCATCAGCCTGAGTATCCCTATCCATAAATAGCCAGATACTGCTGGAATCTTGCTGATATTCATTCCAACCTGTGCGATAGATGGTATTAACTTGAGTCATTTGGACATGATGCCCAGATTGCTTTCCCCTAATTGACAGCCTAAGCCCTCCTGCACCGTCTGTGACCTTATAGGACAAAGTACTGTTCGCTGCAGGTAAGGAAAACCAAGACATATATAGCGAATAGAATTCATTACCAAATAAAACGCGACTGACTCGCTTGACCTCAAGGGGCTCTAGCTGTTTTCCGTTACTATATAATTCGTAATCCATATTCAGAGAACGAATCTCGATCAATTTTGATTTGTAATCGATGCGCTCCACGTACATAATCTGCTCTTTTGGCCGAGCGCCCTTAAATGCAGTTGCACAAGCATATTTCATTTCATAATTAAGCCAACCGCCCGGCATGTCTTCGATATTTTCAGCGTCAATGTAGCTAAAAATCTTCTCGAGATCCTTCCAAAAAGTATTCTTTAATCCCTCGTCTTTAAAATGCTGAGTCCTCTCTTCGTGTCCGACCAGCTGCTTAAAATACCACTGCAAGTCATACAGAATAGTTTTTTGGATATAAAAAGGAACATAGCCGTATTCCTTTTCAGCATATTCAAGAAGGCCAATATAACCTTTTTCCAGAACAGTAGAAAATTTATCTGGGGTTTCCCAGGAAGAATCAAGAGTTGAAGTTCCGTTATCTCGCTTGCGATAATAGTAAATAGGTTTTCCCAGATAAGCCACACGACCTTCATGAAGAGAGAGCAGATAGCAATTGAGAAAGTGGGCATCTTCAAAATTAGGCTTTATCTCTTCATCGAACAGAGCATTCCCATCTCCGATCTCGCGCATTCTAAAAAAGGATTTACTAGCAGAAAGAGTTATCGGTAAGTAATCATCGGTAACATTATACAAAGAGACGTCATTCTTGAATTCCCCACGCAGAGGATGTCTGTCAAAATACTCATCTTTAGTCTCGTTGTAAAAAACAATGCGGCAGGTTACAAATTGAATATCAGAATGCGCCGACAACGTTCTATCTACTTCTTCGAAATAAGTTTCCGAGACAAAGTCGTCAGGATCTATAAAAGTAACCCAATCCGTATCAACATGAGCCAACCCCATATTGCGCGCACTAGCCTGGCCACCGTTTTCTTTGTGATAGTAATCAATAAGCTCAGGGAACCGTTGCTTCCATTTAGCTATGACTTTCGCAGAGCCATCGGTAGAGCCATCATCGACCATGATGAGTCTAATCCGCTTTCCATCAATCGTCTGTGAAGTTAGGCTCTCGAAAAAGGCGTCAAGATATTTCTCTGCATTGTAAACAGCAGAAACAACGCTATAGGTATACTGTCCTTCGTAACTATTCGGCTTGCAGCTAACGCCGAGCCTACCCTCAAGTCGCCGCCTCTGAATACGAAGTACGGTCGTTTTTGGAAGAACCTTCTTGGCTTTCTTGAATGCGGTCTTCTTCATTTTTTTCGCAAAAGCGTTCATATATCACACCTCGTACTCGGCAAAACACATTCAGAAATCGCTGACATATAATTCAGCAGCTAATGCAGTCAGCTACCAACATTGGCAAAGACATCCTTCAGCTTCTGCATAGTCAATTGTTCACCCTTATCAAGCACCATCCCAGTTTGCTCGATTACGCTTTGGGTTCGGGGGATGTCCCTGCTAAATAGCCTCTTCCACACGACCGCGAAGTCGTGGTCGGACCTCCCGAACTCTTCCTGCAAGTCCAAAACTCGCTGGTAGATCCTTATGCTCGAATGCGGGTTGTCCCAGGACGTTACTGAAGCCTGCTCATCTGCCGAATCGAACGAGACGTGGTAGTACGCGTAGTCTGCCGCCACTGAGATGCACTTCGCCCTTAAGTAAGCCTCGAGTACAAACGGGATATCCTCTGGCATATCGTTCGGGAATCTCATGTCGGCAACCAAATCGCGCCTAAACAGTTTAAGCGGCGCGAACGTCCAGCAGATTTTTGAGGTTGTGATGTCGGCGTTTGGCTGGTTGCGGTCGAACATGGACTTTGGTACTTCGCGGCCGTTTTCGCCCCACATCTTTACCAGCAGCACATCGCTTTCCCACTCCACGGCGTGATCGAGCATGCGTTCGATCGCCTCAGAACCCAACCAGTCGTCTGCATCAAGGAAGAACACGTACTTCCCCTGCGCCTTCTCCAGGGCAACATTGCGCGGCTTCGCGGGCGACCCCGACGCGACCTCCAGGCGTTCAACCTTGAACAGCGCAGGATAGCGTTCCTGATACATACACAGCGTTTCCCATGTTGCATCGGTGGAGCCGTCATCGGTTACCAGCACTTCCATGCGCTCGCGCGGATACGTCTGCGTGAGCAGCGAGTCGAGCGCCCTGGTCAGACGAGGCATAGCGTTATGCGCCGGAATCACGATGCTCACATCAATGCCGCTTGCGTCATGTGCCCGCAAAACGTCGGCTGCTTTCACGTTCGTCGCTTCGTTAAGCGGCGGCGCAAACACCTCGTTGTAGATGCGCACCGTAGCCTGCCCATCGCACGCGCTCATAAACTTCTTGCGGAACGCCGCCACCTGCTGCGCATCGAAGCGTTCGTCAACGTGTTTCACCCAGTCGATAAGCGACTTGTTGTCGCGAAACACCGGCCCCGGCGTCAACTCCTCGTACGGGTAATAGAAGCCGCGCCAGTCGCAATAATCGTCCAGGTCATACGCGAAAAATGCCATGGGCTTGCCGAAAAGCGAGTACTCGAACACCAGCGACGAGTAGTCCGAAACGCACACATCGGCAACGCACAGCAGCTGATCGATCGGCAAGCTGCGCGTAACATCGAATGCAAAGTCTTCGCAACCTGCGGGAATGGGCGGCAACTGCTTCACGAACGGATGATGCTTGATAAGCAGCACGAATTCGCCGCCAACTGCAGCCTTCAGGCCGGCGATATCCAGCTGGTCGGGCCCTTCGGCAGAGGCAACACGGCCGCGAAACGTCGGCGCATACAGCAGCACGCGCTTGTCCCGCACCTGCGGAACAACGCTTTCCACGCTTTCGCGCGCGTTCGCCAAAAACTGCTGGTCAAAGAATACATCCGTGCGGCTTACGCCAAGCGGCTTGATGATTTCGGGGCGATCTTGCAGCACCATGGCCTCTTCATACGCCCAAGCCACATCGGGGCTGCTAACGGTAACAAGCGAAAGGTTCTTGTAGAACGGATGGCGCAGAAGCTCTTTTCGGGTGCCGCCGAATTTCAGGTCGGCCGTGCTCATGCCCCACTTCTTGAACGCGCCGCATGCGTGCCACAGCTGCACGACGCGCGTTTCAGGACGCACCTCAATGCAGCTGACCAGATCGGAGGCATCCGCCAGAAAGACCACTTCGGCGCGGGAAATCTCGTGCAGCGCCCAGATGCTGTTCTTCAGATACTGCACGTACGACACATGATTTTGGTTGAGCGTCATATAGCGCGGATGCTTTCCGGCATCCAGCTCGAGCCGCTGGTACAGCAGCTCGAAGCTGTCGGGCATGTCCGTTTCCTTCGTCTCGAAAAACAGCACCCGACCAGCTGCAACCGGCTTACGCGCAAAATACTTGTAAGCAATCGGGAACGCAAAACTCAACGTCGCGTTCTTTATGAAGCGCTTTGCAAAGCGCTTGAGAAAACGCTTCATACTCCTTCTTCCACATCAATCCCACAGCAACGAATCGGGCCCGCTTTACCGCACGCACCCCGTGCTTCCCTTCGCGCACTGAATGGCGAATGTCGCCAACTCGCCGGCCGGATCCTCGGCGCAATTTGCAAACGAGTCTCCCACGAATCGCTGCAACTGCTGGTGCGGGTAAGCCGACGGCTCGGCCGCCCACGATGCAAGCATGGCGGCAAGCTGCTCCGGCGTATCGGCCACAAGACCGGGACACAATTCCAGCGGATCGGCGTTCAGACCAGGCGAAAGCCGATAATATTGTATGTCAGGAATATAGAAACCGACCAGCTTACCCAACAAATATGCTTCATAAACTATCGATGAGTAATCGGTGATCACAATATCGGCATCGATAAGGCTGACCGGCACGTCCCCACCAGCGTCTTTGCCCGCCGCAAGCGGATGCAAAGACCACGAAACCCGATAGCTTCCAGACTGAAACAGCTTGCCAGCCGCGCCGCGCAAGTCGGCAAACGGGTCAGCGGCTTTGTCGTACTTCCTGATGGTGGGCGCAAACAGCACCGTCGCCTTCTCGCTTGCGCGACTGGCGTCAGCCTGAGCCGCTTGACGCATATCGCAAAGCTTGCGGTATTCGGGCCTTCCGATGGGAAGCACGCGTTCAACCGGGCACGCAAACGCTTCGGCAAACGCCGTCCGCGCGCCTTCGCCAGAGCAGATCACCCACGAATTGTTCCGGTGAATCTTGAACGCGGCCGCCTCTTCCGCTGTATGACCCTCGGCAACGTCAATCGCCTGATAGCCGAACTTCTTGAATGCGCCGAACGCGTGCCACAGCTGGATGACAACCGGAACCGCAGGGAACTCGAGGTGCTGGGCGCCGCGCAACGCAGTGGGCTCGCACGTAAAATCGAGCAAGCTGATAACCGGGTCGTAGCGATCGATCACGCAAACCTTGCAGCGCGCAAGGTGATACAGCTCCCGAAGCACCAGGCCCGCATAGGCAAGCACCGACGACCTCTTGAAGTGCTGCGATAGGTAAACCGGCTGGTAGCCGCGCGCCTGGAACGCTTTCCCGCATTCCAGGTAATCATAAGAAGGTTCGCCCGACTTGCGGGACACGAACAACACCTCGTCCCGCCGCTTGATCAGGCAAAAGACGCCATACAACCCGCGAAACGCAACACGAGCAACGCCTGCGGCGACCTTTTTCGAAAAACGCAACGACATGGCCTACATGTCCCACTTCATGATGGTTTTCCCAGCGCTCTTGCGCAAATCCGCCTCGAACGCAGTGCACATGTCGGCAATGGAGCGTACGGGGAAAACGCCGCCGATAAGCGACTCCAGATACCTTGCCATGTCGGGATGCTGCTTGTACATTTCCACAACGCTGACGAAATCCGCGCGACCGCTGCGACTGCTGCCGAACAGGCGCAGGCCCTTTTCAAGCACCATGCGCGTGTTCACCGGCACGGGGTTTTCCGACACGCCCAGCAACGAAACGGTTGCCTCGGGCCTTACCGCGCCGATGATCTGCTCGATGGCAGCCACCGACCCGTCGCCGCCGCAGCATTCGAAGGCGTGATCGCACGTGCACTCGCCCGGCGCATCGTAGGTCAGGTGCGTTTCGTCGGCGAACGTGAAGTCGTTCAGCTTATACTCGTTTCGCCCATACACGCAAATCTGCGCTTGTGGATAGCGCATCTTCAGGATAAGCGAAACGATGAACCCCAGGTTGCCGTCGCCCCATACACCGATGCGGTCGCGCTTTTCGTGCGCGATGGAATCGAATCGGTTCACGGCATGGGCGGCAACGCTTACCAGCTCGGTGAACGCTGCGACTTCGTTGGGAATGGAATCGGGCAAGGCAACCACGCGTTCGGGCGGCAGCACCACAAGCTCCTGCATGAATCCGTCGAAGCCGCTGCCGCAGAACTTGCTGCTGCGCAGGTAGTTTTCCGCAATGTAATCGCTGGTCTCGCAGGGCGCGTTCGGCACCATGACCACGCGCGAGCCGCGAGCAAACGTGCCCGTTGCGTCCTTCACCACCACGCCGATGCCCTCGTGGATGAGCGCCATGGGCAGCTTCTTGGCAAGCACCTGCGGCGAGCGCGACCCCTGGTAGTAGCGGATGTCGGCATTGCACACGGAAAGATACGTGGGACGCACCACCACGCCCGCCGATGCGTTCAACTCCAGCTGAACCGGCTCGAAAACACGCGGCGCGGTGAGGCGATAGGCACAGCTAAGCACGGCAGCTTCCCATCAAAGCCGTTGCCACGCGCAAATCTTGCGGGTACGTGATCTTCATGTTCGAAACGTCGCCGCGCACAAGGGCAACCGCTTTGCCGCGCAGCGTGTAGATTTTGCACGCATCCGTCAAAACAGCTTCTTCATCAGGCGAAAGGCTTTCCATAAGCGCTTTGAGCTCAAGCAGCTTGAACGACTGCGGCGTTTGCCCTTGATACAGCTGGCTTCTGTCGGGAATGGACGAGATGACCTTGCCGTCAGCGCTTTGCACGATGGTGTCGGTTGCGGGTACAACGGTGTCGCAAGCTCCGCAGTCGATTGCGGCCTGGATGTTCTCTTCAATAATGCGATGGGACACGAACGGCCTGACGGCGTCGTGCGTGACGATGATGCTGCTATCGTCCACAGCATGGTTTTCGCACAGATAGGAGATGGCGTTGCGCACGGTGTCGTTTCTGGTAGACCCTCCGGCAATGACCGCAACATCTTGGCAGCAATCGGGACAATAGCGGCGCAGGAGGTCCTGCGTTTTCTGAATCCACGATTCAGGGCACAGCACCAGCACGCGCTCGAAAACGCCTTCGGCGCAGAACTTCTCGACGGTGTGCGCGATGATGGGCTTCGACCCCAGCATCAGGAACTGCTTGGGCTTTTCGGGGTTGCCCATGCGCGTTCCCGACCCGCCAGCAAGAATTGCCGCGTACACGTTGCGTCCGCTTTCCATGCGCTTCGCTCCTTAGTAGTTCTTCTCGTAATAGGCCGTTGCAGCTTCGATGGTGTCGTCGAACACTTTCTTGCCGTGGTCAAGCACGATGCCGCGGCTGCAGAATTCCTTCGCCGTGGAGCTGGTGTGCGTGACGAACAGCACCGTGACGTTCTCGTCCATCATGATCTCGCGGATGCGGGCGATGCACTTGCGCTGAAACGCGCGGTCGCCAACGGAAAGCGCCTCGTCGACCACCAGGATTTCCGGGTCGATGGCCACCGCGAACGCAAAGCCCAGGCGCGCCTTCATGCCGCTCGAGTACGTGCGCATAGGCTGGTCGATGTACAGGCCAAGTTCGGCGAACTCGATGATCTTCGGCTCAAGCTCTTTGATCTCGTTGCGCTTCAGGCCCAGAATCTGACCGCGCAGCGATATGTTCTCGCGTCCCGTCAGCTGCATGTCGAAACCCGCGGTGAGCTCCAGCAGCGCGCTGACGCGGCCTTTGACCTCGACATTGCCCGTTGTGGGATGTGTGACGCCCGTGACCATCTTCAGCGCCGTGCTTTTCCCGGCGCCGTTGCAGCCCAAAAACGCCACCGCTTCGCCCTTCTTCACCTCGAACGAAAGGTCGTCGCTGGCGTTGACGCTGCCCAGAAACGTGCCCTTCTTCTTGTAGTTGAAGATGCCCAGGAAGCGGCCGCGGTCGTTTTTGTACAGGTTGTACGTTTTCGTCACGTGATCGAAGCGGATGACCACCTCGTCGCTGACGCTGGTTTTGTGCTTCGCCTTCGCGTCGCCCAACGTTTTCTGCTGGTCGTTAGAGGACATCGGCCACCTCCTCGTTGAACTTCTTGTACACGAACAGCGCCAAAACAAGCGTCACCACGAACACCAGCGCAAAGCCTGCGCACAGCGTGGGGTCCTCCCAGAACCACACCTTGTCGTAAAACGCCCCGCGAAACGAGGTGACGAAAAACGTGATGGGATTGAAATACAGAATGGTTTGAATCCAGTCCACCGGAACGCTTTTCACGTCGAAAATGACGCCCGATAGCCAGAAGAAAGGCGTGGACATGGCGTTCATCAGGTTCTTCACGTCTTTGCTGATGGCCGACAGCTGGCTGAACATGATGGACACGATGTCCCAGAACACGAACATCAGCAGCAGCAAAACGGGCACTTGAAGCAAATACACGTCGAACTGCATGCCGCACGCCGCGTAGATTATGAACAGGGCAACCATCAGCATAAGCTGCACAAGCATGGTGGCGCCGGTGTAGATGGTGGAGATGCCGCTGAGCGGGAACTTGATCTTGTTGACCAGGTACGGGTAGCGATGCATGACGTCGATGCCGGCGCCAAGCATGTCCTGCATGAAGAACCACGGGATCAGGCCCGCGCACAGCCACAAGATGTACGGCGGCGCGCCGGCGTCTGCCGCGCCGCTGCCAACGCGCAAGCCGATGTCAAGCGCAAACCAGAAGCAGAAGATGTACATGGCGGGCTTGATGAAGAACCACGACCACGACAGCACCGCGCCGCGGCTTTTCTTCACCAGTTCGAACAAGGCAAGGCGGGCGATTTGCTTTCGCCACTCCCAGTTGTCCTTCAGTATTGTTCCGAGCGTGCTCACACAGTTCTCCATTCAAAACGCCCTGTTAGCAACCACTGATATTACCATAGCCATGCGCAGCGCATGTGCTGCTACGGCATAGCGGGGCCCTCAACGATGCCAGAGGGGTCGCTGCCGGAATCCACCGCGGCCATAAGGTCTTCCCAGGCCTGCGAATTCTGGTCGACCACCCACAACCCGCTGCTGTTCACGTCGCCCGTATACGGCCCCGTGCACGAGTACAGCGTCACGTCGTCTTTATGCAGGGCGAAATCGACGGCCAGGTACCCCACCTTGCTCATATCAAGGTTCGTGGAGGTGTTGCGCTTCAGGCTGACCAGCGCCTGGTCGATATCGCTTTCATTGGGCATGTTCAGCACGTTGCGGAAAATGGCGGCCTCGATTTGGCGGACGTTCGCCTGGCGCACGGCGTCTTGGTTGTCGGCATATTCCTTGCGGGCGCGCGCGAACACCAGCGTTTCCGAGCCGTCGAGGTGGCGGTTTTGCCCCTTCTGCACGGTGACGTCCTCGGCCGTTGAGGGGTCGGGCACTTTCACCGTGGCGGGGACGTCGACCGTCACGCCGCCTAAGGCATCGATGAAGTTTTCGAACTCGGTGAACGTGGTCATCATGTAGTAGTCGATTTCGACGCCCGTGAGCCGCTGGACCGCGTTGACGGTTTCCATGGGGTCGCCGTTGACAAGCGTATCGTTGATTTTGCTGCTTTCACCAGGCAGAACTGTGTCGCGCGGCACCGTTACCAGCATGATTTGGTAGCTTGCGGGGTCAACGCGCACAAGCGTGATGACGTCGGAATGCTGGTCGACCTGAGCATGATCGGACGCCTTGCCCGTGTACAACGCCGTGCCCTTACGGGAGTCGGAGCCGATCAGCAGCACGTAGAACGGGTCTTGCTGCTCAACCGCCGACAGCTGCACGGTGTCGGCAACCTGCCGCGGGCCGGCCAGCGCGCCGATGCCCAAGCACACCGCAATGAACGCAGCGGCGAACACCGCAACGCCCACAAAAGCGCGCGCAGCCATGCGCGTTGACCTGCGCTTGTCGTCTTCGCTGATACCGTGAGCTCCAGCTGCCATCGGCTACTTCACCTGCTTTCCCTGGCTATGCGGCAAACGAGGGCCCGACCTGCCCTTATTGTCGTAGTGGTGCCTCAGCACCGGCTTGAACAGGCCGAAGTACCAAATGATCGCGAACAACGCAACGGCCAGCAGCGCGATGATGCCGATTTGCACCAGGCCCGAGAAGCTGCCGATGAGGCACCCCGCCACCGCAAGGCACGCGGAGCACAGCCACAGCAGGGCAACAGAGCGCTTCTGGCTTAAGCCCGCACGCATAAGGCGATGGTGGATGTGGCCGAAGTCGGCGTGATCGATGCGCTCGTGGTTGCGCAGGCGGCGGACAACGGCGGACATGGTGTCCAGCACGGGAACGCCGGCGATGACCAGCGGCACCAGCATGACCACGAAGCCCTGCGCGCGCACCACGCCCGAAACCGAGATGACGCCGACCATAAGTCCCAGCAGATGGCTGCCGCAATCGCCCATGAACACCGATGCCGGGAAGAAGTTGTAGCGAAGAAACGCCAGGCACACGCCGATGACCGCCAGGCACACCAGGGCCATGGTGACGCTGCCGCGCTGCCACACGAGGAACAGCAAGCTGGAGCAAGCGATGGCGACGATGCCGGCCGCAAGGCCGTCGAGGCCGTCGATGAGGTTCGTGATGTTCACGAACACGACCAGGTACGCAACGGTAAGCGGGAAGTCAAGCCATCCCAAGCTCACATAGCCGCCGGTCTGCGCAAACATGGTGTGCACCATGCCGATGGACACGCCCGAAGCGGCAACGATGCACGCGGAGACAACCTGGCCCAGGAACTTCAGTTTCGGCGGCAGCTGCGTGACGTCGTCAACAAGCCCGACGGCGAACATGGCGCTGATGCCCAGGAACAACCCGATGTAGTTGATGCCGCTGAGCGTGTACAAGTCGTTGAGTTGCCAATCGAAGAACACCAGCCCGATGTAGGCGGCAAGAAATGCGGCGCAAAGCCCCAGGTACAGTGCGATGCCGCCGCAGCGCGGCACAGGGCCCCGGTTGACGCGGCGATATCCGGGCTGGTCGATAGCGCCAAGCGCGACGGCTATCCTGCGAGATAGCGGCACGGCGCAGTACGTGACGATAAACGCCACGCTAAACACTATGGCAACTTGAACAAAAGCCACAAGTTGGGACCTTGCCCCTTTCCATGCAGAGAACCGGTATTATGCAAATACATTTTATTATACTTTAAAGTAAACCTTACGATTCCTCAACGCATCCGCCACCGAGGAGCATTCGAACACCATCGGCAAACGTCACGAACGCTTGCATTCTTGAAAGGAGCGAGGCAATTGTGCGCACAGCTTCACAACGCAGCCGTTGACGTCATTGTTACCGCGCACAACATGGAATCCTGCATCGGCGCGTGCCTTGAATCACTTGAACGCCAGACGTTCGAGTCGCTGCGCGTTGTTGTGGTGGAAGACGGGTCGACCGACGGCACCGCGGCGATTGCGCAAGACTTCGCTGCACGTCACGCGCGCTTCTCCGTTATTTCCACAGGCGGGCTTGGCGCCGGCGGCGCACGCAACAAGGGCATGCAGGAAGTGCGCGCGGCCTACTTCATGATTCTGGACGGCGACGACGTGTTCCATCCCGACATGGTTGAGGCCCTGCACCGCGCAGCTGTAGACGGCGGCGCCGACATTGCCATCTGCGACATGCAGGAAATGGACGACGCCACCGGCGCGCTGACCCATCCGTTGTGGGCCCTCAAGCAAAGCCAGCTTCCCGCCGGAGGCGCGTTTGACGGATGGCGCGGCATGGACGGCAACATCTTCGCCGCCTTCATGGGCTGGCCGTGGGACAAGCTGTACCGCACCGAGTTCGTGCGCGAGCGCGGGCTTTCGTTTCCTGAAGACCTTCCCAACAGCGAGGACATGGTGTTCACGTACCAGGCGCTGGTGCTGGCGAAGCGCCTTGCCGTGGCAAACCGGGTGCTAGTGGACCACCGCATGGGGCGCGGCAGCACGGTGTCAAGTTCGCGCGAACGGGCGCCGCTTGCCTTCTACGACGCCATTTGCCGCGTGAAGGCGTTTTTGCGGGAGCGGCCCGATGGCACGTGGGAAAAGCTGCAAAGGGATTACCTGAGCTGGGCGTTCGACTGGACGCTGTGGAATATCGAGACCATGCCCGACGAAGGCACGCGCCGCATGATGGCGCGCACGTTGCACAATGGGGCGCTCGAGGCGCTGGAGCTTAAGGAGCATCCGGCATCGTTTTTTGCGGGGTATCCCCGCAGCATGCAGCGCTACGCCACGCTTATGACCTGGCTTGATGCAGATGCGCGCGACAACGGTCCGCTCGGTCGGCTTGACGCGCTGCCCTACGGCGCCTACAAGTTCTGGGACTTCATGAACCCCGCGCAGAAAGCGCTGGCCGCATGGAGGGAACGCCACCCGAAGCCAAGCGAGTGGTAAAGCGCGCAGCGACGTTACTCCCCCGGCTTAGCCTGCGGAAGCTCCACCAGCTTGCGGATTTTCTGCGGGATGGCGATAAGTGCGTGGCCGATGCGGTATGCGTGCGACGTTTCGTACTCGTCGTACACATGCCCCATGCTGCGCCACAGGCCCAGCACGTGCATGTCGAACGCCGCGAGCTCTTCGGTGGAAAGCCCCTTGCGATACGCAGCCACGTCCGCTTCATCGATCTCACGAAGATAGCGAGCCGCCACCTCGCGCGTGTCGGACGTCCGCCATGCGTAAGCTTCGCAGAATTCACGCGAGTATTCGCCAGCGTGTGCCGCCAGCCATTCTTGCATTCGTTGCGCCGTTACCGCCAAGCCGTGGACGTTGCGCATGGTCGGCCGCGTGGTCATGATGGAGCCTTCGCGCATGCGGCGCTGGTACAGCGGCTCGTTCAGAAACGCCACGCGCTGCGGATGTGGGATAAGCTGCATCTGGAACAGCACGTCCTCGTGCAGGATGCCGTCAAGAAAGCGCAGGCCACAGGTGTCAAGCAGCGCTTTGCGGACAGTGTATAGGCAGGCGGAGGGGCGAAACGCCTTCGTGCGCTCCATCAGCACGTACATGTCGGGGCCGCAATGCACGCCCCCAACGCTTTCGCGCACTTCTTGGTTCTCGTAGTGCTCCCTGCGAAGCTTGCGGCTTTCGTAGAACGACGCCGCGCCGAAGTACAGCATGTCCAGGTTGTCCGCCGTAATGCGCGCGTCCAGGCGCTCAAGCGCTTCGGGGGCATAGTAATCGTCACCATCCAGGAACATGATGAACTCGCCGGCGGCCGCGGCCATGCCCGCGTTGCGCGCGGCGGACAGGCCGGAGTTGCGCTCTAAGGTCAGCACGGTGAAGCGATCATCGCAAGCGATAGCGCGGCCGATGGCGTCAAGCGTGCCGTCTTGCGAGCAATCGTTGACCACGATGCACTCAAAATCGCCGAACGACTGGCTTTTGAGCGATTCCAGGCATTCGCCGATGTAGCGTTCGACGTTGTATGCGGCAACAACAATGGAGAATCTCACGAGTGGCCGTCCTTAGAACGAGTCCGGATGCGCCGCCGCAAACGCCTCAGCACCATCGCGAAGAAGCTGCTGCAGCAGAGCCGCGTCATCGGGCGTGAACAGGGAAAAGTCCAGCTCGCCCGCAGCGTTTGCTGCCTGGTATTCAGCAGCCACGCGCTGCGCGAAGGCCACGTGCTCGCTTTGCGAGATGCGCTCGTAGTTCCAGCGGTACTTCCCCCACTTGTCAACCGCAAGCCACGGCAGCAACACCGCCGCGCGCTCAGGGCGGCGGCGAAGGAACGCCTCGGCGTCGGCCACTTCGTCGCACACCGTGAACACCTTGTCGGTGGTCTTCGACGACGAGCCAGGGTTGTCCATACGGTAATGCAGCAGCGGCTTTTTGACCAGCGCGCATGTGCGGGCGGCAAACCACACCTTCAGGCTGAAGCCCGCGTCCTGGAATGCGGCGCCGGGCGTTTCGCGCAGGGCGATACCCTCACGCTCCAGGAACGACTTGCGGTACAGGCCCGTCCAGATGGACGGGATGGTGCACACGACGCGAGGCTGGTCGACGGAATCGAACGGGCGCCTATACGGCAGGCCGGCAAAGTTTTCCACCAGATGATCGGCGCCGTCGAAGTAGTTGTAGTAGTTGCACTTCACCGCGTCGGCGCCCGTGCACTCAGCAGCCTTCAGCAGCTTCTTGAACATGCGACGGTCAGGAAAATCGTCGGGCTCGACGATGCCGACGTACTCGCCCGCCGCCTGGGACAGACCCATGTTCAGCGACGCGCCGTACCCAGAGTTAGCCTTGTCGATCACGCGCACGCGCGCATCGCGGGCGGCATAGTCATGCAGGATAGCCGGCGAGCCATCCGTCGCACCATCGTTGATGCAGATAATCTCGATGTCACGCAACGTTTGCCCGCAAAGCGCATCCAGGCACTGCGGCAAAAACCGCTCCACGTTATAAACCGGAACCAGAATCGAAACTTTTGGAGTGGACACTTTGAATTGCTCCCCCATCAACCTAAGCGCTATCGACCCTCGAAGCCGGCAGCTTTCAAACCAAACTTGCTGTCGTATTCGATCTGGAGCAACTGCAGAGAATCAGAAAGCTCGCGCTCAATCCTCTCGCGCTCAACATTCTCCATCATATACTCCTGCATGCTTGAAGCAGGAAGCGGCAGCACGCCCTTCAAAGCCCGCTTGAAAGCTGCTAAGCGATCACCAAGCTTTTGCTTGTAATAAGCCTTTGAACCAGCCAAACGTTTAGCGAACCCATCAGCTAGCTCTTTAGTGCAACACCACGAAGCGCCTTTTTCGCGAGACTCTTGCATCGATAAGACGATTTTTGCGTCTATTCCGCCCATAGACATTCCAGCATCACGCAGCTCTGGAGCCACATCGAAAATCAACGTTAGCAGGGCATCCGAAGCCTCGTTCAATTCATCACGCAGGCCGCAACCCTCGCGATCCTCAAAAATCTGAACGCAATGAATATCGAACAGAACGAACTCCAGCAACCAATCGAGCATATGTTCAGGGTACTTATCAAGCAGCCCACGCTGCTTCCAGTCGGCAAAAATCGCCGAAGCAATCTTCAGGTGCCTCTTAACCTTCAGTATCCTATCGTGCGCAACGGACGACATTAATGAGTCGTCACGTATAACGCGATAGTAATACAGGCAATCAGAGATCAGCACCGTCTTTTTCGAGAGCGGATAGAGCAGGAAATGGAATACCTCGTCTTCGCCGAATCGAATGGCTTCGTTAAAGAATATCGATTCTCTTAACAGCAATTCCTTCTTAACGGCAGATCGCCAAATATAAGGATGCGAATTCTCCTCGAACAACAGAGCCGGATCAAATCCGTCATACACGACATCGCGAGTACTCAAGCATTTCGCAAGCCAAACATTGCCATCAAACGCCGGAAGGCACTGAGCACCAAAAGTTACAACTTCGGCATCGGTCTTTTGGAAGGTGTCGAAAACAACCTTGCAAGCATTCTTGTCTAGGCAATCATCGGGATCAACGAACATGATGTACTTGCCGCTAGCTGCACGAATGCCCGCGTTGCGGGCCGAGGACACGCCACCGTTCTCTTTGCTGATAACGCGAACGCGCTCATCAAGCGCCTCGTGCATCCTGACCACCGATTCGGAGCGATCCAGGGCACCATCGACAACGCAAATAATCTCGATGTCCGAAAACGTTTGAGCGCGCAAAGAATCGAGGCACAGGGATACGTAACGTTCGACGTTATAAACGGGAATTACAATTGAAATCAAAGGCATGAGAACTCCCTTTATCTCCTTATTTTCCGCCAAAGAGCACGTAAGACGAGCGAGGGGCCGCCGATGTGGTAAAACCGCACCAACTTCTTTCCATAGCCTTCTTCTTCCGGAGATTCACGCTGAGCATGAAACAATATCGGGTCAGTGAGCATGACAGCCAGGTCATCCTTTTTCCATGGATCAAAGATATCCAGGTCAACATACTGCGATTCGATGTCTCTCTGAAACTCTTCGGCAAATCGAACGATGAACTGCCTGCGCAGCGGTTCCGTCAAGCGCTCGTAATTCCACATGTACGTGTCGTATTTCATTTTTTCTTCAACAGCTTTAAGCGATGCCTTTTCGGGGTGGCTCGCAAGGAATCGATCCATCTCGGCGTACTCATCGCAAACGCAATATACTTTTGACGGCGAATTGATAGACGAAGATTCGTTGTCCTGCCGGTAATGGAGGATTTCGTCCTGAATGTAATACGCCTTCGTTGCGGTAGCCCAAACTTTAAAATTGAAGCTAGAATCCTGGAAAGAGGCACCGGGCGTCTCCAAGAAGCGAATGCCGTTATCTTTCAGGAAATCCCTTCGATACAGAGCGGACCAAATTGACGGCTTGAGATAGAAGATCTCCGTTTCGATCTGAGGGTTCACGAGATGCCCCGCCATATCGCTTGTCACGAGCTCAAACGATTCATTACGTTCTTCAGGCTTCGACCAATAGAACCAAAAATTAGCTTTTACCACTTCGGCGTCATGAGTTTCTGCGGCTTGATACAGTTTCTCCAGCGCATCAAGCTCAAAGTAGTCATCAGATTCAAGGATGGCAATATACTTGCCTTGAGCGGCATCAAGACCCTTGTTCATCGAAGCGCCGTAGCCGGAATTCGGTTTATCGATCATTCGAAAACGGGGATCTTCCGCCATATATTCCCGAATAATGCTTGGCGAAGAGTCTGTCGAACCATCGTTGATGCAGATTACCTCAATGTCTTCAAGCGTCTGATTCCGCGCAGAGTCCAAACACTGACGCAAATACTTCTCGACGTTATAAATTGGAACCAGAAGAGAAACCAACGGTTCGGACATGAACTTTCTCCTTAGCGTACGCCCATCCTCAAAGAACAATTGATAGTATCATACGTCTGCATCACAAATAGCAAACGCCAAAGGAGCAACATGCGCTTATACAAATACGATTTCGTAAGAACGGTGGCAATTTTCTTCGTTGTCGCCGTCCAC
Organism: Senegalimassilia sp.; assembly: GCF_977052095.1. NCBI lineage: Bacteria > Bacillati > Actinomycetota > Coriobacteriia > Coriobacteriales > Coriobacteriaceae > Senegalimassilia > Senegalimassilia sp. Next base: position 67,342 of record NZ_CDRSTZ010000002.1, on the reverse strand, counting down.
TCGCTCTATTTCGTCGACCAAAGCAGCACGGCCTGCCTATGGATTTACTGGGCTCTACAAGCGTTGTTCCTCACCGGCAACGTGCTGTTTTTCCTCTTGTCGGGAAAATTCAATCTTCGTGAAAGAACCGATGATGCAGGCGTGAAAAAGTTTTATTACAACAAAATTCGCAATATCGTTTTGCCCATTCTTATCTTCTTCCTCATCAGATCGTTTTACGACCTTTATCCCTCGATTTCGGTATCGGAATTCGCAAAATACTTTATTAAGAACTCCTCGTATGGATTTGCAAGCACGGAATATTGGTTTGTTTTCTCGCTTATGGGATGCATCCTAGTTGCGCCTTTCTTAGCCCATGCGTTTGCAAAACTAACAAAGTTCGAACAAAAGACGTTCCTTACAATAGGCCTAGCCTTTAACCTCTTGACCATTGTTGCCGAAAACGCTGGCTACAGCTTTCGATGGGGATACCTCTTTTCAGGTTTTTCGTTCGCATTTTGCCTGGGTCAATATATCGAGGACTTCTTTACCCATCGAAACAAACGAATACTCGCCGCAGTCTCGCCTCTCTGCCTGATCGCAACTGTGCTTCTGATGAACGCAGGCATGACTTCAAACATTACTGACGTTTCCCCGATTTACACGATTTTAGCTTTGGGCGTTTACGCGCTGCTTTTGTTCCTCGGCGACAAGATGAAGCCCTCTAAACTCGTATCGTTCATCGCAAAACACTCATTTAGCATTTACCTTGTACATATGATGATCCTCATCCCGCTCAAAAACACGCTGCCGATTTTACCTGGTGCAACGTCTTTTCTGATGTTCATCAGCATCACGCTATTTGTATTTGTAGCTTCAACTATCGCCGCATTCTTGATTGACTCGACCATCATCGAGTTCACGAAAAAGCTATTCGACCGATTGTTCAAGCGCTTCTTGCCCAAGCAAGACAACAACGCCGCATAGCAATGACGCTGCGCTGGTTAGCCTCACCAACGCAGCGTCATCGTGCAACCATTAAGCAACTCTCGCACCGAGCGATTGCCGCAATTTAAATATAAGCACAATCGCTCGGCTACTTATGCACTTGACAGCATGCTCGCATCGCCAATCGCTTGCGCATTCTCCTGCCGGCACAGCCTGCAAATTCAAAGGCCGTTTGCGGAAACAAAAGCCCGTCAAGCCTTAATGCTCGCGCAGTTGTCTCGTTATAGCGGCTTTCGTCTCCTCTTTTGCAAGAGCGCCGCTTGGCACATGACTATAATGCGAATGAATATCCTTCGGCAAGCTCCATATATCACCGTAATACCTAGATAGAATCCCCAGATAATCTCGAGGCACTGAAACGGCAGCGCCCGCAAACGGTAAACGTTCTACAGGAAAGATATCCTTTATGTCGTAGGACAAAATTCCATCGTTGCTATCGCAATAATTCTCGATAGAAAAAGTGATGCCAGAACAATCCTCGCAGGATGCGCTAGTAATGTTTATGCTCTCCGCCTTTGCCCGATAAGAGCGGAAGACGTCCCAAACATCCTCCGAAAGCGAGCTTTTGTCATTAGCGTCCAGAATTGGATTATCACGGTTCCAGAAAGCAAGCTTATCCGCTGAGTTCATCTCGTCTATCATTGATTGCCTCAAGGAAAGCAAATCGCCAAACACCTCAGCGCCATATCGTTTGGAGTAATCAAAAATGAACAAATCGATGAAACAAGGGTTGTCGATATCACGGTACATAAAACGGAGCTGCCAACAATGCGCATGCCAGTCAAACGCACTGCTGATGCGATATTTATCACTGGCTTTTGTAACGTGGATTAATTTTTGAATATCCCCGCGCATCATGCCAACGTCCAGATCATCATCCCAAGGAATAAAACCACCGTGGCGGACCGCACCAAGCAATGTGCCAAACATAAGCCAGTATTGGACGTTGTGCTCCCTGCAAAATGAATCGAATTCGAAAAGGAGACGCGAATTCCCCTGTTGGAGCAATCGCAAATCACCCTCAGCCTCAGGAAGGGTTCCGAAAAACCTTCTTTTTGTCGATTCGAGCGATTCCCCATCTTCTTGCATGATATTCCATAGCATCATTTTTGCATGCGTGTCATGAGCGTCAAAATCATCCTTTAACGAAGACGTCGATGCCGAAACCAAGTCACCCAATTCACTGCAGAGCTTTTGCAAATCCATATTCTGCTCACGAAGCTTCCAAACTTCATCATTGAGAACCCTGACATCATTTCGGAGATCAAGCACTTCTGAGAACAATGCATGAAAGGAGCGCGACGAAGGCGGAACAAAACGACTAATCGCATCGTGCAACAAACCCATAGCTATCTATCCTCTCGAGTCGAACCATCCTATTACGATACGCTCGGATAACGTCAATAAACGACTATCCCAGAATGCAAGAACGTACGGTTGCGTACGACACTGTTGAGCTAACCATCGATTTTATAAAAACGCATATCGCCTTCTGAAGCCAATAAAGAAAACCCGAGAGTGTCTTCGTTGATCGAAGTGATACCTTTATATGTTTCAGCATCGGCGACACCATCGTCCAAACTCGATGACGAAGCGCCAATACCGCCCGCATCAAGCTGAAGGACATATTTTGCATTCAGAGCGGCAGCCGCATTTTTAACGGATTCATTGTCGCTAATTTCGTCTAGATGTTCACGCACTAGAACGCTTTCCGGCTTTTCAGAACTTGCACCCGCCGTCATATAGCTGCGAAACATAACGTTAGCGCCATTCGACCCATACGAGAACACGCTTCCATCGTAGGGAATGTTAACAATGCCGCCCGGATCGTCTTTTGCAAGATCTAGCGCGTTATTCACGAAATCGGACTCTTCAACCGTATAACGACGCACGTCTTCAGCAGACAGCCAAATCAATTTGCTATCCACCACCTCAAACGCAGGCTCGTCATCGCCGATGCCAATCATGCTCGATGGGCGATAGATAAAGCACACCCCGAATAAAACGACCAGACATCCGACAGTGCAGACAATTGGTTTCGAAATCTTCAATTTCGTCCCAAGGGCAACGACAGCCCGGAACACCACATACATGCCCATTGAAGCAAGAGGAATTGAAGAAAGTGCCACCAACGCAGCTATGCGATAGGCATCGTTGTACCAAAACCCAACAAGCAAGCTCCTAAGAGGACCATCCGAGCTAGCGCAAAGCACGAACATTACGATGCAAATCGCATACGATACCGTTAAAGCCCGATATTTCTTTTTGAACAACGACCAGATGGCACCGATCAAAACGAGTCCGGCAAGCAACAACTGGCTAGGATAAGCGCGTAAAGACAAATCGAGAGCGCCAATGAGAGCCTGCAAACGCCCTTCGAAAGGAGGCCAGGGATAGGTCACTATACCCTCAAAAAACGGAAGGCGCCACGCAACTATCCACGCCAAAGCGAGAATCAGCACCACTGACGCGCAAATCAATCCCGAACGCCTTTTGCTCACGCCCGCCAAACTCAGCGACCCCATGAGGTTCGCAGCACAAAGTGGAGCCGCAAGAACAATCACGGTAAAAACAGCGTTGGGCTGCAGCGCAAAAAAAGCAAAGCATGCAGCGAGAAACGCTATACCCCACCTCAAGCGACCCGCTTTCGATTGGTCGACGGAGAAAACGGAAGCCACCGAGCAAACAGCTAAGGGAGTGACGGCATAAGCCGCAAGATTTGAATACAAAGGCCCGAACGTCAAGAATCCCCAAGGGAATGCAGAGAACGAGAGGGTAATGAACGACCCGAGCAAAACAATCAAACGATCCGAAAATGTTTTCAGCATCAACAAAGCCATTGACGCAGGAAACACTATCCCCATGAAAACGAACAATGAAGCGTTCTCAGTAATAGGAGCGCTTGCTCCCGAGATTGCCGACCCAAGTGCGGTCACTACATGCCAACCCGCAGGATAAAATGAACCGTTCGACACGGTTGGAGCGATTCCGGACGATATCTCCTCAACAGAATACAAACTCGTATAGAGAATAGAATAGTTTCCATTCTCAACCATATAACGAATAGTGTTTAGATGAGAAGCGTTATCGTACAGCTGAGCGAAAGAGTCAGGCCCATTTAAATCCCTGACGAACAATAATCCTACGATAACGACTCCGACAACGACATACAAAGCAAGCGCAAGCCAATCATTACCGGTCTTGCTATTGCGATAAATCGAAGCCTCTTTCCTTCTCGGGAAATGCGAGATGCCAAAACAGCCAATTGTCAAAACTGCAATAGGAAGAGCAATCATCCACCACTCGGCAAAGATGCCCAAAAGTCCAAGCAAAACCCCTGCAATCACATACAAAGAAATGGAAAAGATTGGGGAAATCGCAAGAGACATCAAAGAGTCATGCGAGAAAGACCGAACAAGAAAGAAGCCCGGCACGTACAGCAACAGCAATATAACTAAGGCGCACAGAAAGAACAGCCCCCACATTTACTAATAACCCAGCCCTTTCATTTCACTACATCCGTCCATTGATTAGCTGAATTGATAATATGCGAAAACAGACCGAGAGCAATCAGGTTTGCCGAAAGCCTTCTTGCTAAGTAAAACCTTCATCAAATGAGCAAGTCAATCACGAGAACGACCTAATCACTTTCAGCCAAACCGCATACCTACCAAACGCCAAATAGCGCGCTTAAAGCAGGAATCAATAACCACTCGAATCCATAAGCCCCGCGTCGGCAGCACGCAACAGGACACCAAGCACTCAACCCCACCTATCAATTCATGATACATCCACCAACAGCTATCGCGTTTACGATATCATGAGCGGTTGTTGCAAACGAAAAGATGAGCAACTCGTATTCGACGTACACAAGGAATGCAATGATCGAAGCCTTAAAGAAGAGCCAGCTGCACCGCAATTGGTTCACCATCACTTCCCTTGTTTCAAAAGACTTCAAGCTGAAATACCGCCGAAGCGTTCTTGGCGTGCTGTGGTCGGTTCTGAACCCGCTGCTAATGATGTGCGTCCTTGCCGCGGTCTTCACGAACGTCCTGAAGTTCGGCGACGTTGCGAACTTCCCCATGTACCTTATCTTGGGAAACGTGTTGTTTGCCCTTATGACCGACTCGACGACCAGCGCAATGACGTCGATTCTCGAATCTGCTCCGCTTATCAAGAAGATTCGCATCGCAAAGCTTATCTTCCCTATCGAAAAAGTGCTGTTCCAGCTTGTAAACTTCGCCATCTCGCTTATTGCGGTTGTTCTGGTTATGGCCTTCTTCCGCATCGCCCCGACGGTGAACCTTTTCGCGCTGCCCCTGCTTCTTATCTATATGCTGCTGTTTTGCAGCGGACTCGGCATGCTGCTTTCGGCGCTAGCCGTCTTCTTCCGAGACGTGTGCCACCTGTGGGGCGTCGTAATCACCGCATGGACGTACGCAACCCCTCTGTTCTATCCCGTTAGCCTATTACCCGATTGGATGCAGCAAGCTGAATTCTTCAACCCCATGTACCACTACGTGACGTATTTCCGCGATATCGCCATGTATAACTGCACGCCCGACCTACAGGAAAACCTGATCTGCTTTGGTATGGCGCTTATCACTTTCGCCATCGGCTTGCTTGTATTTAAAAAGTCCGAGAAGAAATTCATTCTCTACGTTTAGGCGGCTTATATCATGACCGAAATCGTAAACACTTCCCCACTTGCCAGCCATACCGATCAAAGCAGCGTCATCGACACGCGACCCGTGATGATCGACGTCGACCATGTATCCATGGTGTTCAACATGGCCAGCGAGCAACTGAATAGCCTGAAAGAATATGCTGTGGCCTTCGCCAAGCGCGAGCTTATGTTTAAGGAATTTCGAGCTATCGACGACGTATCGTTCACGGTGCGCAAGGGCGACGTGTTCGGCATTCTGGGAACCAACGGTTCCGGAAAGTCGACCATGCTCAAAATCATCGCCGGCGTCCTTGAACCCAGCAGCGGCTCCTGCCACGTCAACGGCAATATCGCGCCGCTAATTGAGCTCGGCGCTGGTTTCGACTTCGAGCTGACGGCCCGCGAGAACATCTATCTGAACGGCGCGTTGCTGGGCTACTCGCGCAAATTCATCAATCAGCATTTCGATGAGATCGTTGAGTTCGCCGAAATCGAGAAATTCCTGGACATGCCCATGAAGAATTACTCTTCGGGCATGGTGGCCAGAATAGCCTTCGCCATTGCAACGGTGATTGTTCCCGACGTCCTGATTGTGGACGAGGTTCTTTCCGTTGGCGACTTCATGTTCCAGCAAAAATGCGAGCAGCGCATCATGAGCCTCATCAAAGAGCACGATGTGACTGTTTTGATTGTTTCGCACAACAATGACCAGATCGAGCGCCTTTGCAACAAGGCAATCTGGATCGAAAAGGGCCACGCGCGCATGATGGGATCCGCGTCGGAAGTCTGCGATGCGTACCGCGCGCTTGGAGGCCATATCGGAAGCGCCGAATCGGAAGCGATTGTATACGACACGCTTGTTAGCCCGGTGCCCGTTGACGACCAGATCGCTACCACCATTGCTGGCGATGACCGCTACGGTACCGCCGTAAAGCTTTCAGCGCTTTGCGAGCGTCCGAGTTGTGATGCGGTTGTCCTATCGGTTGCCGAGCTGCCGTCGATTTGCTTCTCTGCAGCAGCGCTTGCAGCAGCTTATGATGCGCCGCTTCTGCTTATCAAGCCGGACCATATCCCCGACTCCACCATGCAAGAGCTGCAGCGCCTGAAACCTAGCACCATTATTGTTGCCGGCGTGGCAAGCGAGCGCGAAAGCAGTATCCTGGCTGAACTTCAGCAGCACTTTAATGATGTGCACATTCGATTCGCACAGTCGACCGAACCGCAAACTGCAGCACTTGATATCTACCGCTCTGCAGAGCCTCAGCAATGGGGTGATTGCGCCATCGTTTCATGGGACGGCTGCTTTGGCGACCAAATGTCGCTTTTGCCGTACTCGACGCTGAAGAAGGCGCCGTATTTTTATATTGACGAGAACGATCAAATCGACAATGAAACTTGGGAAGTTCTTACGTCGGGCCATTTTAGTTCGGTTTTGTTTCTTGGAAGCGACCGAACGTTTCCAGACGAAATGCTCACGCGACTTCATAATAGCGGAGTTATCGGCACACGAATTTGCGAAGACAACGCATCGTTGGCGAACAAACGAATCAATGCGGACTACATAATCCCCACCTTGCAGCAACAGGGAAAGAACGTTCGTTCGCTTATAGTCTCGTCAACATGGCAGCCATTCAACTCGTTCAACATTGGAGGCTACGCCATCGAGAACGATGCCGCCATGCTGCTTGTAGATTCGACCAACCTGGACAGCATGGCTTTCGCTATCCAATACCTCAAAGAGCTTAACGGGGACATCAACCGCTTGGTATTTGTCGGAGACGACAATCAATTCAACCGAATTGATAAACGGCTGCTCATTAAGGCAGTCCAGCAGGCAAAATAGAGCAGAGGCCCTATAAGCCCTTAAGCGATGAAAGAAGCATCATGGAAATGCCCTCTAACCGCATAGATCAAGCGCCGCGTGTCCTGATCGTGATACCAGCCTACAACGAAGAAGAGTCCATCGTTACGGTTGCTAAGACGGTCTCAGACGCCGGATGGGACTACGTTGTCATCAACGATGGTTCAACCGATAGCACCCTTCAGCTTTGCAAGGATAACGGCATCAACGTGGTCTCCCTTCCGCAAAATCTTGGAATTGGCGGAGGCGTTCAAACGGGCCACAAGTATGCCCTGGAGCACGGATACGATATCGATATCCAATTTGATGGAGATGGCCAGCACGACGTGGCTTGCATCCCCGACCTGGTGGACGCCATTTCACAAGGAGCAGACTTGGCCATCGGGTCGAGGTTTGTGGACGACAGGGAAAACTTTCGCTCAACATGGCTCAGGCGCGTTGGCATCAATTGGCTATCCTTCTGGATCAAGCTATTTACCGGCAAAACCGCCACCGATCCTACGTCTGGTTTTCGAGCATGCAGCCGAACCGCTATAGAATTGTTCAGCAAATCCTACCCTATCGACTATCCTGAACCGGAGTCTATCGTTCTCGCACTGAAAAATGGCCTTGCTATCAAGGATGTGGCCGTTTTAATGCACGAACGCCAAGGGGGCAAGTCGTCAATCGGGGGCCTTTCAAGCATCTACTATATGGTTAAAGTCTCCATTGCGATTGCAATTACCGGCCTGGCAAAGAGCGCCCAGTAACAAGGTGGTTGATATCAGATGATTTCCGTGCTTCAGATTGTTGTGATAATTGCTGCGATTGCCTTTTTCGCCTACGTCATATCGTTGGTTGCAAAAAACCGCATGCTTTTAAAATATTCGCTGCTTTGGATGCTGTTAACAGTGATTGCGGCAATTTGCGCGATTTTCCCAACTCCCATATATCGCCTGTCCACCCTGCTTGGTTTCGAAACCCCTTCAAATTTCATTTTCTTCATGGGGCTATTGCTTCTTATGGCAATCTGTCTTTCCCTTAGTGTCATCGTAAGCGGACAAACGATTAAAATTAAAAACTTAGTGCAGGAACAGGCTCTTTTGCAAAAGCGACTTGAGGATTTCAAAGCGCAAAACGATGAACAGTAGAATCGCCGAATCGTTGGACTCGTAGATTTCCTCGCCTTCAGTCTTGCGATGCTTTTAGCCGTATATCCTGAGTATCACTGATTATACATACCAAAGGCTATCAAAATGTTGATAGCCGCAAGCGAAACTCATAGTAACCAGTATGGCAAACATCGCCAGAAATACGCCTGGAATTTAATAATATTCGCTATCGAAGTAGGACTTAACATGAAATACAACATCGCCCTTTACACCGCATATTATGCCCCCCACATTGGCGGCGTAGAACGTTTCGTGGAAAGCTTAGCCGACAAACTTCAAAGCCAAGGTCATTGCGTCACTATCTTTACTTCCGCGTCTTCCTTTAGTGACCAAATTACAAACACGGGAACCAGACTGATAACGATTCCTTCATTCTCCATAATGGGAGACCGCTTTCCGCTGCCAAAACCAACACCTAGCTGTTTAAGGGCACTTCAAGCACAAAAAGAAGTGGCATTTGATGCAGTAATCGTAAACACACGATACTATCCAATATCCTTGATGGGGTGCCTTACCGCAAAACGTAACAAAATTCAGCCCATCATCATTGACCACAGTTCGGGTTTTCTATCGAAAACCGACAGCATTGCCGGGTTTGCAATTCGCATCTGGGAGCGAGCAATGACCTCGTTGCTAAATTTATTCAAACCCAACTATTATGGAGTTTCGCAAGGAAGCGTGCGTTGGCTAAAATCGCTTCGAATTGACGCAAATGGAGTAATACCGAATTCAATTGATGCTGACGCATACAAACAGATCAATTCAAATATCGACTGGAGAGCCAAGCTGTCTATAGGAGAAGATACGTGTATCGTTTCCTACGTTGGAAGATTGGTCCCCGAAAAGGGAGTCACGAACCTCATTGCAGCAATGAAGCAGATTGCTGGAGCAGAGGATGATGTTGCCCTCGTCATAGCTGGGAACGGACCTTTGGAGCAAGAAGTTAAGCAAGCAACTTCACATAGCGTCTATTATGTTGGACCTTTAGCACCTGCTGATATATCGTCTTTGTTTGCAAGCAGCGATATATTTTGCCTGCCAACGGAATATCCGGAGGGGCTCCCCACGGTGCTTTTAGAAGCTGCAAGTCAAAATAACGCTATTGTGGTATCGAATTGCGCAGGTGCAAAAGAAGTCATCCCCGGTGACAGCTATGGAACCATTGTCAGCAGCACAGCTCCGAACGACATAGCTGAAGCTATTCTTCACTACGTTCGCAACCCCAAAGAAAGAGAAGAAGCTTCCGTCAAAGTAAACCATCATATAGCCCGTGCATTTTCATGGGACGCAACGGCAAGCAAAGTCGTTCGGCTCATTGATGAATCGCTCCATAAATAAACAGACGATACACGAAGATACACGCATGATTGCAAACAAAGGGATGGCTGCAACGCTTAGCATCGCAGCCATCCCGTAAAACTTCATTGACTTGAAATATACTACGCTTTCGTTTCAGCAGCCAGGTCGGCAGCCTCAAGCTCTTCGGCTTTCTTTGCGCCAGCAGCACGGCGAATTCTCGTTTTGATAAACCCATGACATTCCCCTTACAATCTCAAGCGAGATTGTAAGGGTTGTTCAATAGCCATGTCTAGATTTGCGGGTTTGAACACACAAGGTTCATGTCGGTAGTCATGCACACGAACCACAGCGCCCAAATTACACCCTGCAAAAAGCGTGCACCCTTTCATGAGGTGCACGCTTTGGCATTTCGTATATATTCAGCTTAATGCGCCCGACTAGCAGCGGTAGGCTTCGTCGATTTCCTGCAATTCGGCGAACGTATCGATTTCCCGCACGTCATCGAACGTGCAAGCGCGTACACGCACATCGAAATCATCCGGATACCAGTTCAAGGCAACATCATCCCAGAATATCTGCTTGCCATCATCGCGCTGGAAAACCGTTTCCAAGCAATCGGCCAAGCGGCGCCCGTCCGCATCGGTCCAATACGAGATGCCGAACATGTGATAGCAATCGTCGCCGCCCTTTGCAATGTGCACGGCGCGGCCGTCTTCGACCGTCAAGCACCAGTCGTCGGTATGCTCAACCGGCACGCCAATATAGTTCGTAGCGTACTGATAACGCGTGATGAGCTTCGGGTTGCGCAGCAGCAGGTCAGACTCGAACACATAAGCGTCACGCATATACTCGGCCGAGGCAATGGCCGACGAGATATTGTTCGTGCAGTTAAATTGAGGGTTATCAATGAAGTGAATACCGGGGTTTTCCTGAGCCAACACATCAAACTCGTGCGGCAGGTAGCCGCGTACCACGTAGATCTCGTCGATGCCTGCCGCGCACACCGCATCGATAAGCCGCTGAATAATGCGAACGCCGTGCACGCGGATAAGCGGCTTAGGCGTGTTCAGCGTGATAGGCACCAAGCGCGAACCAAAGCCAGCGGCGAAAAACACCGCGCGCTTGGCGCGATACGGCTCAAGCGCTTCAATGCCGCTATCGGTGATTGCGCCGTCAGCGACAAAGCCCTGCTCGGCAAGCCAGGCGGCCTGCGCCGCCGGCACCTCACAAGCCGCCTGGCCCGTTCGCTTCGCTTCCTCAAGCGCCACCAGTGCGTTGAATTGCTGCTCGTTCATCGATTACTCCGCTTCCTTCCCCATCCACACGTCGGACAACGTGCACGGTTCGCAAGGCAACTCGCCCGAACCGCGTAGCGCATCGACCGCATTCGCATACTCAATGGCCGAACGATACCACTTATAGAGCCATTCGCCCATAGCGTTGCCCTGCGATTCCTTGTACATTGCCCACACGTACCAGTAAAACCCCACGACCGCCGTGCACGCCAAGCAGTGAAGCACCTCCTGCGCTGTTGCCGGACGACCGAAGTACAATTCCAGCACTGCAACGGACTCGGCAACGGAGTACCCCGAGCCTTGAGCGAAGAAGTTTCCCAGGTCGCAGCCGTAATCGCCCATAGCCGCGTACTCCCAATCGATCAGGTGCATGCGATCGGGGCCCACCAGCACGTTGGGGCCATAGAAATCGTTATGGCACATCACCGGCGCTGCTCCTTCGGCGGCAAGACGCTGCGCAATTCCCGCAATGCGTTCGCTCAGCGCATCGAAATCTGCCGGGAACGGATACCATTTGTCGCGCAACAGCTTCGTCACATGCTGCGTTTCCTGGGCAAAATCGAACGACCACGGCGATGTCTCGCCGCTTTCGTGCAAACAACGCACAAGCTCGAGCGCGCCGTGCACGTGCTGCGGATTGCGGTAATCAAACGGGATGCAGCCGTCAACGTATCGAGAAATCTTCCAACCCTCATCGGCTTCCGCAAACACATACGTGTCGTCAAGCCCCAAGCGCTTGGCCAGGCGCAGCGCATATGCTTCGCTTCGGCGGTTCACGATTTCCTCCGTGCCATCACCAGGATGTCGATACACATAGCGAACGCCATGCACGCTGAACAGCACCGATAGGTTCGTCAGACCCGCCTTCACCGGCTCGACGCCAACAATGTCTTCGCGCTCGCACGCAAGCGTCCGGCAAATGTTGTCCAAAATTGCAGAGTCCACGTTCGCCATGAAATCGCGGTCGAACGCGCATAAGTCGCTAAGGTAGTCGAACTCGTACACCACGCCTGGCTCGAATTTATCGAGCATCATGGGCGGCAGCTCGCGCAAATGTTCCGCCAGCAGGTCCTCCCACAGTTTTGGTGCGGTTTCGGGCCGATAGTATTCCCGCCGCAGCACATCAAGAAACGCCTGCGAAAACGATGCATCGAAGTAGGCATAGCCAAGCAGCGTCCACACTCCGGCGCCACCTTGTTGCACATGGGTAATCATTCCGCGCGATGAGCATTCGACGCAGTGCTCAGCTGTTTCGCCCTCGGAAAACACCGATGCATAGCATGCCTGGTATTGGTACGGCTCGAACACGTTGCGAGCGTAGTAATTGTCCGATGAGCAGATATAGGTGTTGCGCAGCTTATCGGCCACCTGCATAAGCGTGCCGTTGTTGTTGCGTGTGGCGTATGTAGGGTTCACCACGATGTTCACGCCGAACGCGTCTTCCAAGTAGAAGAACGCCTCCTTCATGTAACCGACCACCACGGTGATGTCGGTGATGCCCGCTTCTTTCAGCTGGCGAATCTGGCGCTCGATGAGCACTTCGCCACGTACCTCGAACAGGCCCTTCGGCTTTTCGTACGAAAGCGGAGCAAAACGCGCAGAGATGCCCGCCGCCATAATGATGGCGTTATCAACCTTATATGGCGCCAGCGCGTCATAGCCTTGCGAAGTTAGGCGAAAACCTTCGGTCAAACCATCATCGGTGCATAGCCGCAAAATGCGATTCGCGGAACCAAGCGACATTCCGGCAGCCGCAGCGAGTTGACGTTGATTAGCAATATCGTGCTGCGCCAGCGCACGGAGCACGTTGAAAACGCTGTGCGATATGTCCACGTAAACAAACTCCTAGACTCGAACTCTTGGAGACGAGTCTAGGGTGTATGTTCATTTTTGTAAAGCTTTTGTCAAATATGAACAGACTGCACGAACGCAATCTTCTTGTTACATGTAATCGCCAAAATCCAACACACTGGGCGCATGATTACGGCGCTGGTTCTCAGGCGGAAGCTCATTCCAAGTCGGACCGTATTGCGTCCGCAAATACCCATCAGTATCGGCAGGGGCGGAAAAGGTGTACCCCTCAAACTCAATTTCACTCGTCGGAAGCAGCATCTCACGAGGATATGGACTAACAGCAGCATACGAGGACGCCATCATAAACGCCGTATTTGCATCATCGTAAGCCGCCTTCGCTGACGCATCGAACCCCTTGGCAATGCGCGATGGGTTCATAAAGGCTCGAACCAATACGTGGGCAACGCGGCAACCAAAGCGCTCAACCGACCCAAGCGCTCCAGAATGAGGAACGACAATATGCTTCGAGTGATACAGATACGAAAGGCTCTGCCACATTATGCAGCGCCGCCGCTGTCGCTTGGCTTTAGCAGAATCCGAGCATATGGCATCGTATGGGAAGATATCTATAAATATACCCTGGTCGAATCCCGCCTCCTGCGATTCTTCCGTCTCGAAGCGTGTGCCCGTCAACATAACCTTTGCGAAAAGTGCAGCCTGGTGGGGATTATCCTCCGGGCGCGTAACACAATAGCGGTCCCCAAGAGCCTCGGGTGCCACCGCAAGAAAACGCTCGTAGTCGTCGCGAGGCATACCCAAATCAACATCGTCATCCCAAGGGATGAATCCACCGTGGCGCCTGGCTCCCAAAATCGTCCCAGAATCCAAAAAATACGCGATATCGTGCTCTCGACACACGCAGTCAATATCCACAAGCATTCCCAGCTCCGTCAGCTGCAAGCGACGAAGTACTTGCTGGTTGTATTGCATCCATTCTCCCTACGTCTATCGTTTCAGCGCAAGCTGTATACATGCAGATAAGATATAATAAACTATTCTATTGCATTATCCTTCTCATGCTCAAGGAAGGCACAGCCAATGACATCTTCTAATGAATTATGCATATTCACGCCAACATATAATCGTGCATATTGTCTTTCTGACCTGTTTGATAGCCTTTGCCGCCAGACAACAATGCAGTTTGAATGGCTTATTGTGGATGACGGATCGACCGACAACACGCAAGAACTCGTAAGTAACTTCCAAGCTAAAGGTCAGTTCCCGATAACCTATATCAAGCAAGCCAACGGAGGAAAGCAGCGCGCCTTCAATACCGGCGTCCAACATTGCAAGAGCGAATTGTTCATGTGCGTTGATTCCGATGACACAGTACCCGTTGATATGGTTGCAACGATTTTAAACAAGTGGGGCGAAGTGCACGACGACCCAACGATTGCCGGCGTAATCGGCATGGACGGAAAAGATGTCGCAACGCCCTTGCAAACAAGTTTTCCAAAAGGTTTGCAATTCACTACGATGTGGGATCTCTACTACAAACATCATCACAAAGGAGATGTAGCGGTAGCTCACAGGACAGAAATTTTAAAACAGTATCCTTTTGATGTCGCGCCAAACGAGAAGTTTATCGCCGAGACGTATGTGTTTCATCAAATTGATCAGCATTATAAACTCGCCGTCATTCCAAAAATTCTGATAATCGCGAACTACCGCGCAGATGGCTATTCGGCAAACGTTAGAAAAGTCACGCGCGAAAACCCAATTGGATACATGAAACTTAAACGGATGTATATCGAATACGCTGAGACCTGGCGGCTTCGCTTCTATGAAACTATCCTTTATATGGTAGGGTGTCATTTCGCGCAGCAAAGCGGCGCCATTAGCAATGCACCCTACCGGTTTTTGGCAGCAGCTGCTTGGTTACCAGCGCAAATACTCTGTCACACTGTATACCGGCCAAAATAAGAAGTGATGAAGATGAAAGAAATCAGCGTCAGCGAACGCAAAAAGTTACAATTAGATATCCTTCAAAAAATCGATGCTCTATGCCGCGAACAAGGATTTCGATATTACTTAAATTCAGGTACCTTACTTGGCGCAGTGCGCCACAAGGGCTACATTCCTTGGGACGATGACATAGATATAACGATGCCTAAACCAGATTATGAAGCGTTCTACCGATTCTTCAAAGAAAACAACACCGACGACGAAATGCAGCTGATTTCGTATCGCGACAAAACATCGATATATCCATTCTTCAAAATGGTCAATCCAAAAACAATTGTGATTGAACACTATATTGATCCGAAATATCGCACAGGCGCATGGGTTGACATATTTCCTCTTGACGGCGTTAAAAAGAACGACAGCGAACCATTCAAGTTAAACGCAAAAGCCCATGCAAAATATAATGTTGTTGTCGCTAATCCCAATTACGGAACGACTAAATTTAGGAAACTGGTTAAGCGAATCCTTGTTCCCCTATATCGCAAAAACGATATCTACGAAATCGCACGGAACCTTGATAACCAAGTTGCCTCTACACCAATATGCCCTGAAAACGACGTCGCGCTCGTAGTCTGGAGCTACGGAGAACAAGAGCGTATGCCTTACAGCATACTCGAAGCCACCGAACTGGAATTCGAGGGAAAAATGTTCCTTGCGCCTCGCGACTGGGATCAGTATTTAACATCCGTATACGGTCAATATATGGAACTTCCTCCTGTCGACCAAAGAGAAACCCACTTCTGCACTGCGTATTGGAAAGACTAGAACAAAAATGGCAGACAATGCGGATAACGGCCTTTCTCTAAAACAAAATATGTTTTGGAATTCGTTCGGCTCACTTGTATACCTAGGATGCCAGTGGCTCATTACCGTTCTGGTCGTAAGATTGACAAACGGTTACGATGTTGCTGGCATGCTATCTTTGGCAATGTCCGTTTACAACATGTTCTCGTCTCTTGCGTTGTACAGAATGTACACATATCAAGTTTCGGACGTGAAGCACGAAAACTCTGTTGGCGAATACTTTGCTTTCCGAATCCTCACTTGCAGCATTGCTTTGGTCTGCATAGCTGTCTACTCAATTGCAACCTGCGAACCAGCTGCTCTGCCTGCTATCATTGCTTATGCTGCATACAAAATCGCAAGCCTGCTCATAGACGTTTTGCATGGCCTTGATCAGCAATTTCGACGAATGGATCTTGTCGGAAAATCCCTCACCATGCAGGGCGTTGTTTCTCTGCTGATTTTTTGCATTGCGCAAGTACTCACAAGCAATCTCGTTATCACGCTCATTGCAATGACGGTAGCTATTATCGCAATAGGACTTTTGTACGATTTGCCGCAATCAACGCATTTCGAACCGCTAAAAATCGGAATCAGCCGTAAGAAAGCCTGGCATTTACTAAGCTATTGCTTCCCTATCGTGGTTGCCGCTGTCGCTTGCGGAGCGGCCCCATCGCTCCCAAAGCAGATCTTATCGTCAATGGAAGGCACGACCGCTTTAGGAATATACGCTTCTGTTGCAGCACCAGTGACCATAATTCAAATGGGCGCAAGCTATATTTACAACCCTTTGCTAGGTTACTTTTCCGAAGCGTATGCGAAAAAGGACATGCATCACCTGTTTCTTCTTCTTGTAAAAGCAAGCCTTGGAATAGCCGCACTCGGAATCGTTGCAGCAGTTGCTCTTGAATTCCTAGGAGAACCGATTTTGACGCTCATGTACGGAAGCGGCATCGCGCCGTACACATACCTTCTGATTCCCGCCATTATCTGCTCAATGATTACAGCTTATGTGTGGTTCTTGAACGATGTCCTTGTTGCACTCCGCAAGTTTCGTGGAAGCTTCATTGGCAATGTATGCGCTGCGGCTCTCTCAGTTCCTGCAGCATTCGCGTTCATACCGCTATTCGGAATGAACGGCGTCAGCTTTGCGAACATCGTTGCTTACGCAATAAGCGCCCTCATCATGATCATCTCCCTAGTCTCATCATTTCGCAGCCGCAACTAATGCGCCTCAGGCGCTCAGGAATAACCCTAATCCTGAGCATAAATAACCTGCAGCGTTGTCGCCGCTATCGCAAAAAGCCATATCACGAGAACATCATTCCCGCAATATGGCTTTCCGGCATCTACCCGTTCAACGAAAGACGTATTTTTAAATCCTTATCTGCATGTAAATCAACGCTATTTCGTGGCTTCAAATCACAAAAGCCAAATAGGAGGAACAACGGAATGGCTAAATGGAGCGCAAACATGTAACGAAAATCACTTGCTGGAGCAGCAAGCAAAAAAGTTGCCCACAATATGATGAATGGAATACAGAAGATTGCGCCTGAACATCGCTTCTTCATAACGGCGATATAAAAGCAGAGCAGCATGAGCCACACCATTGAGCCAATTGAATACAGATGAGGGAATGCTGATACGGCCAGATTTAGCGCATCGTTCAAGAATTTTTCGCTTACCGGCCAGAAAAAGCCCGAATCAACGCTATCCTGCGTTGCAAAATCGCCAAGCCCCGAACCAACAACATACCAAGTATGAGACTTTAAACTCCAGTAGTCCTTTGTTTGGCCAATCCACGCTTTAACGTACGTCCCAGGATTGTTGATCCCTACACGCACCCAAGCACAAACAAACGATGCTTTGCTACTCTCGAGAAATTCATCGTTAAAATCAGGCGCGAATTTTATGTAGTTCGGTGATGAGCTGTCATACAAGCTTCCCCAGCTTTCAAGCGGGAGAATCTGAGCAAGAAATACCTGGTCTTCCTCGGAAATGTCCCCTCCATCGTGAATGGCTTTTCCAATTTGCTGCAACGGCACGCCAATTGCTTCCGAAAAATGAGCCGGGACAACATTTGCGAAAGAATAAATCGGGCCGGTAATCACGCAGTACAACAGCGCAACGCAAACGGTCAATCCACCCAAGTATTTTCTAAAATCACGAGATACCGCAAAAACGAATATCGCCATGGTCGCGATAACGGCAATGAACCCGTTGCTTCGAAGCAGACAGCAAGCCAACGCTATGAGCAGCACGCCCCCCCCCGAAGCGGATGAGCGGCATATTGTTTCGGGTTCACCTTAATATCTACGAGCAGCAAGGCAAAGCAGACAAATAGCCCAGAGAAGACGACATCTTTCCAAACCGTTACCGAATACCAAACCAATAACGGGTCCCAAAGCAGAAATGCAAAGCACGCGAGAGTGAGCGCTGGCCGAAGAAAAAGCTCAGACACCTTACGAACGATAAAGCCACAGCACAATGCCAGCACAAACAGATGGGCGAACGCGACAATCGCCGTGCTCGTCGCTTGAGAGAATCCAAGTAACATGCAGGCGTTATATATGATGTAAATGAGGAAAACATACGCAGCAGGATGATGATTGTTGAGAGTATCGTAACGAAAATGGTCGGATTCGAAAGGCATCCCAGAGACCATTTTCAATATATCGACGCTATCGGTAGAAAAACATCCCGGGTACAAAGGAGCAAGGCCGAGTACCACCCATATCGCAACGAATGAAACCGCCGCAAATGCAAACAAACGCGTTCCGCTGTTTCGCGATCGCTCGCATTCGCCAGGCTTAAGACAAAATCACGAATACAAGAACGCCTAGGGGAAGCGCGAGCGCGGCGCAAGATACCAAACCACTTCCGTTAGAATACAGAGGAAGCGTCAAAGATAGTGAACATGCGGCGGAGAAGACAATCCCCAAAAGGCAACCCTTGCTCGAGCCAAATGACAATATGAGATACGAGGAAATCTGTTCACAGATATTGCTTTTGGAATTAGTTCCAAAAGCATGCTTCGGTTTACCGTTTGTCATCAAATAATACCGAGCCTTTCACTATTGATTGAATGCGATGCTGAAATAAAAGGGTACTTTAGAGAGCCCATGCCAACAACCCCACAACTTTGGAGAAGAACTCTAGTAGGGCTCGACGCCGTAATCGGAAAGCAACTGCGCGCACAAACGCCAAGTCGTTCCTGAGCCCCGCATTCCGTCGCTTTTGTTGCGCGTGCCGCCCTTCCGCTTCGCTGGTATATACTGAGCCTCTAGCGAAGAAAGGTTGCGCATGCTCACGATTCACTACGGCGATATGGACGGCGTGGTCTACAACACGTCAGTCTATTTCAACAACGTGTACTCCCCAGAATGGTTCGAGGACCCCTTTGCTCAAAAGGTTATCAAGGCGGTCGATCGTGGCGTTGTGCTGGGACCGAACGCTATCGAAACGAAAATTCTGGGCGTCATTCCCCCCGAGAAGCTATCAAGCGGAACCAAAACGCTCCTCCTTATGCATTTCATGCCAGAGCGCGTTTACAACGCCTCGAACTGCGGCGACAACTGTGCGCGATGGATACTGGCAATCGGCAAGGCTCAGGACATCACAATCAACCTGTACCATCTTATGAACTTCGGCAATCGCCGCTTCACCATCCACGTGGCGAACACGAGCGAAACCGTGCACACCATGGATGAACTTGTTTTGGTTGCAGGCAAGTGCCTAAGGGAGGCCGCGCAATGAAGAATACCCCGTGTATTCGCGCACATATGCTTCAACATACCGCGTTTATGGCGACGCCTCTTTCGATGGCTCAAGACCGGATGTGGTTGTTGTAGAGGATAGCAATTCAGGGTTCGAGTTCTTTAACGCTTTATGCAAACGCAGCGGCATCCCCTGCATAAGCGCTGGCGGGAAATCTAATGTTTACAACGCCGTGCTCGAACGGCAAGAAAGCAACGTGCTTGTCATCGCAGACGGCGCAGCGTTTGGACCCGAAATGGAACTTCTGACCTCGCTGCAAAGGTTCAAGAATATCCAGCTTTTCCTTCCCGAATCGTTTGAGTGGCTTGTACTGCAATCAGGGCTGTTCAACGACAAGCAAACGCGGGATATGCTTGCGAACCCCGCTGCATTTATCGAGAGCGAGAGCTTCTTCAGCTGGGAGCAGTTTTTCACCCACGAGTTGATTGAGAAGACGCAAGGAACGTACCTGGCCTACGACAAATCAAAGCTCAGCAGCGCGTATCTCGATGACCATGTGAGCAAGAAGATCGAAGGGCGCTTGCCGCAACTTGGGTTGTAGCCCGTGAGCTAGCGCTGTCGCAAAGTCGCAAAACCGCAAAGCCCTCTACCGAAAGCGCTGGTTTACGTATTCGCCGAAGCCGGGCAGGGCGAACGAGAAGCTGCCGTCGAGGCCCTCTTCGATGACGCCGGCGTCGAGCAGGCATTGCGGTACGTCGACACACCTACTTCACGGCTCGTTTTGCTCGCAAAGCGCACCGCTCCGCTAGCCCCACAGCCCCTTGTTCGCGACGGCGTAGAGCGGGACGTTGCGCATCCAGTCTTGCTGGCGGTAGGGCGAGAGCGAGAAGCGCACGGCTTTCACCTGCGGATTCGCCTGCTTGAACGCGCGCAAGCTTTTTGCGCGCAGGTTCTCTTCTGCCTTGACCTCCATTGCGTACACCGTCCCCTGGTCTTGCGCAAGGAAGTCAATCTCCCCCGTCGAGCTCTCGGCCGACCAGCAATAGGGCTCGACGCCGCAATCGGAAATCAGCTGTTGACACACGTACTGCTCCGTTAAGGCCCCTTTGAATTCGGTGAAGATCCCGCTTCCCTGCACGATACTGGCGGCATCGACGCCGCTCATGGCGCCAAGCAGCCCGATGTCGAGCAGGAACACCTTGAACGACTTGTGGTCGTCATACGCAGACAGCGGAAGCGCAGGCTTTTTCACTCGGGGAACCGTACTGATAAGGCCCGCCCGCTGAAGCCAAATGAGCGCATCCTCGAAATCTTTCGCACGAGCGCCTTCGCGAATGCGCCCAAAGACGAACTTCTTGTTTTCGTGCGAGAGATGCGCCGGAACGGAATGCCACGCATCAAGCGCCTTCGGGAGCAGCCGCATGGGCATGTGCTTGGCGAAATCGCGGGTATAGTCCTCCAGAATTTGATTCTGCAATGCCCTGACCTGGGCGAAATCTTCGCTTTCAACATACTCGTTCACCACTGCAGGCATGCCGCCGACCAGGTAATACGTTTTCAGCGCAAGGACTTCGCGCTCGGAGAACGCCGCCATGGTCTGCGTGTCCTGCGAGTCGAGCAGCAGGCGCAGCGGCCAATCGCCCGTCGCGTCAAGATATTCGCGAAAGCTAAGGGGGTGCAAGTTGAGGGTTTCGACCTTGCCGACCGGATAACCCGAGCCCTCGCGCGCCGACAGGCCCAGCAACGAGCCCGCCGCCGCAACCGCATATGCAGGAAGCTCCTCGCAAAAATACTTCAACGCCATGATTGCGCGCAGCATCACACTCTGCGACGTTTTTCGCGACACACTTCAGACAGCTGCACTCATTCGTCTAGACCTTGGGCGGTTAGACACGTTATGGGGACCACGAACACGCCATCGTTGCGGCGCATCGCGTAGCCGCCCGGCGTCAAAACCGCGCAAAATGCAGGCTCGCCCATAACCGTCGTGTCAATCTTCTCCTTCAGCGCAAGCAGGCTTTTTGCGCCGTCATCAGCGAACGCCGACCCGAGTTTCACCTCGAACAGGGCGTAGCGGCCGTCTCTCAGCTGAACCACCGCATCCGCCTCGCGGCCCGATTCGTCATGGTAATGAAACACTTCTCCACCGAGAACCTGCGCATACACGCGTAAATCCCTTACGCACAGCGATTCGAACAGAAGCCCCATCGTCGACGTATCCATAAGCAGCGCCCTCGGCCCAATGCCAAGTGCAGCCGCGGCGATGGAGGGGCACGTAAAATGGCGCGTCGGCGTCTTCGTTATGCGGGATCTGGCATGCAGCGAAGGCGTCCAGGCCGAAAGCTCTTGAATGACGTACAGCCTTCTCAATGCCGCAAGGTACCCGTTTACTGTGTCTCGCGATAAGTCGATATCGCGGTTCTTCAAGTCTTTGTTGATGGATGTCTGAGTTGCCTGCGACGAAACCACGCGAGCGTACTCCTGCATGATCAAGCGGGCATATTGCGGATTTCGGCTCACCCCATCGGCACGAGAAATATCCTGCTCCGCGATGGAGGTCAGGTAGTCGCGAGCAAGCTCAAGCGAGTCTTCCTTATCGGGCAAAGTCACCGCACGAGGCCAGCCGCCACGGCATATGAGGTACGCCATCTCTTCAACATCGCATTCGGAATACCCCGAGCAGTCGGTTTCACCGTTAAACAGCGCCGCCAGCGACACCTCGGCGGTAGAGTCCCTCGATTCCGCAAGGCTCATAGGGCTCATATCGACCGATGCAATTCGGCCAGCGCCAGAATGCGAAGGCGCCGAGGCGGGGGTTGCAGATCCCGTCAGCAAAAAGCGTCCCGGCTCATCGCATTCGTCGACAGCAAACCGGACAGCATCCCAAAGCTGCGGCGCATCCTGCCACTCGTCGATAAGATGCGGAGCTGCACCTTCAAGCAGCACCGAGGGCTTCGTGTTTGCAAGCAGCAGATAATCTTGCCGCTTATCGGGATCCTGCATCATCGTCCAACTTGATGCGTGCTGCAATGCAGACTGGGTTTTACCGCACCATTTCGGTCCCCTGACCTCAACAGCGCCGATATACCCCAGCTTTCGCTCAATAAGCCTATCAACAAAGCGAGGAAGATACCGATTTGAATTCAATTTCGCACTCATAGCAGGGTCCTTCTTGCGAAAACAACCGATTGCAAAGATTATAACCAACCAATTGCGAGGTTTTCAACCAACCGATTGCGAAGCTTTTGACCAACTGATTGCGAAACAACTTTGCTACGGCGTCATCGTCGACATCGACCCGTCAGCGTTTTTCGCATACGCATGCGAAAAAAAACACCAGGCCATTCGTTTTAGCAATGCAATCCAATCTCTTGGCACTAACACAACCATTTTTAGCTGCTATTTGTACATTATCACAACTAAATTTTGGCAGCATTTTGCATTTTCACAACTTTGGCGAAGGGCTTGAGTGCCTCGCAGCAGCTTCGCAAATTGCATAAGCGTGCTTGAGTACCCATATGGCTTAGCACTCGCCTTGACGAGCCCCAGTGCCTTCGCGTTTGAATAGCCCCCGTTCGTCACAGTATCAAATATCCACCCCCGCGCACGGCGGCAGTGGAAATATGGCACCCTGCCGTATGTTTGCCGCGCCTTTGCGCGCACAATAGCCGACCGATCCGGAATGCGCCTTGCCAACCCAATTGAACGCGCTTTTGCTGGTGTCAAAAGTATTACGTTTTCATAATACTTTTGGCACCGTGGCTCGCTCCGTTATTTGGCTATAGCCGCACGCCGCTATTGAATCGGCGAATTCAATAGCAGGCTGGGGTTGCGGGGCGCGAATTGCGGGGCGTTGGCGCGCTGCTAGTGTTAGCATGGGTTGCAGGGATTGCCGGCGCGGGGTTTGCGACCGGCATGCGAGGGTTCAAGCCAAGGAGGGACCATGGCATTCGAGGACGAAAAAGATCCGTATTGCACCAGCGACAGGTTCGCCACGAAAAACGGCATGAAGGTGGTTGAGCTGGGCGAAGACAGCGCCACCGCTACCATGACCATCGACGAGTCGTTCTTAAACGGCATCGGCATCCCCATGGGCGGGTGCTATTTCACGCTGGGCGACTACTCGTTCGGCGCGGCGTGCCACTACATTAAGAACGAGATTGTGACGCTGAATTCGCAGATCGACTTCATCGCGTCGGCGCAGCTGGGCGACACGGTGTACGCGCGCTGCCATTGCGTGTCGGCCACGCGCCGCACCATGCGCTACGAGGTTGAGATGACCGACCAGAACGGCAAGCTGCTGGCACTTATGCACGTGACGGGCTACCGCAAGGGCCACAAGAAGTAGTGGATGCCGGCGGCGAAACCGGCGCCTATTGCGTTTGCCGCGATCGAAAGCTCCTGCTACTTGGGAACAAACCCAGGTGGCAGGGGCTTTTTTGGTGCGGGGCCGATGGATAACAGTTGTGGGCGGTTTTTGACGATGATTTTACGCTAGCTCTTCGGTTGTGGTTGGTTATCGATAAGGTTTCGTGCATTCACGAAAAGAAATGGCTGGTCGTGATGCGGCGCTTACCAATAGCACGCGGCCAAACCGCCAGCAACCGAACAGGACATGCAATGGCATCGAACGCTATGCCGTAGGCCCAAAAACAAACGCCAACGCCAGAAGCGCCGTCAGAAACGCTACGTTGACCAGGGTGAACGTGCGCAGGTAGTGCGTGCGGATGCCGGCTCGGCCGACTGAGACGGCCTTGAACGTGATAAGACTTGCCATGGACGCGATGAGCGTGCCCAGGCCGCCGAGGTTCGTGCCCACGATAAGCGCCGACCACCGGTCGGTGAACCCCGACAACAGCACGGCGGCGGGCACGTTGCTGATGACCTGGCTGGCGCCGACGGCCGCCAGCAGCGCGTTGCCGTCTACCGCCGCGACCAACGCGTCATGCAGCAGCGGCACGCGCGCCATGTTGCCCACGAACACGAACAGCGCCACGAACGTGGCAAGCAGCCCCCAATCGACGCGACGCAGCAAACTGGCGTCGGACAGCGCCGTTGCCAGCAACACCACTGCCAGCAGCACGCGCACGTCTAGCACACCGGCTACGGAGGCAAGGCAGGCGATGAATAGCGCCAGGTAGAGCGCGAATCGGATGGGATGGGTGGTGAATTCGAAAGGTTTCGTCTGGCCGCCAGGGCGTTCGCCTTCGGAAAAGCCCGGCCCACTCGGCGAGCAGAATGTTCTGGCATCGTTCGCATCTGCATTGCTTTCGCGACGAGCTTGCTGTCGATTGCGGACAACCGCGACCGGGCTCGTCACGCTTTCGGACTTCGCCAGCCCCTTCCCCTTCGCCATCTGGGTAGGTTTTTCGCGAAACGCCAGCGCGATCACGGCAGTCAACAAAGCGGCCGACGCTAACGTGTACGGGGCCATGAGCTGGAGAAACTCGCTTATGCTCACGCCCGACGCCGTGAACAGGTACAGGTTTTGCGGGTTGCCGACGGGCGTGAGCATGCTGCCCAGATTCGCCGCCACCGTCATGAGCGTGGCCACCAGGCACAGGCGCGCTTCCATGTTCGCGCGACGCAGCACCACCAACGCCAGCGGCACGAACGTGATGAGCGCCACGTCGTTCGTCACCAACATGCTGGCGAAAAACGCGAGGGCCGCCAGCGCCGTGGCCACAGCTCGCGGCGTGCGGGCGCGCGCGACCAGCCAAGCGCCCGCCGCGTCCAGCACGCCGAGTTTACG
Source organism: Senegalimassilia sp. (assembly GCF_977052095.1). Classification (NCBI taxonomy): domain Bacteria; kingdom Bacillati; phylum Actinomycetota; class Coriobacteriia; order Coriobacteriales; family Coriobacteriaceae; genus Senegalimassilia; species Senegalimassilia sp. The sequence continues at coordinate 42,012 of NZ_CDRSTZ010000002.1, read as the reverse complement.
GAAGCCCGCCACCACCGTCATCAGGCAAAACAGCAGCGCAAGCGTATGCCAGTCGATGTAGCGCGCATAAGCGGCGTCCGGCAGCACCAGCGCGCAGGACGCCAGCGCGGCTGTGGCCGCCACCGCCAGCACGGCCTCGCGCGCAAGAAAGGCGCGGATGCGGGTCGCAATGGACCCACGGGGCCGCTTGTCCATGCTGCGCTCCTTTCTTCGCCGCTCGACTGATTAAAACGTGCTTGCCATCAGGTGTTTTGCGGCTGGTCAGCAGCGCTTTCCGTAAACCCTGATAAAGCAAAGAAGGGGTCGGCATTGCCCTGCCGGCCCCTTCCGCGGCTGCCACACAAGCTAGCCTGCCCGCAAAACGCTCAGGCGCCGGCGGCTATTTGATGAACATCGCGTCGCCGAACGAGAGCATGCGGTAACGCTCGCTGATGGCGTGCCGGTATGCGTTCATGACGTTCTCGCGACTGCTGAAGGCGCTGACCAGCATCATGAGCGTGCTGCGCGGCACGTGGAAGTTCGTGATGAGCGCGTCGACCACGTGGAACTGGCTGCCGGGCAGCAGGTACAGGCTGGTAGCGTCGCGGTTGCGCGGCGTGATGGCGCCCTGCCCGTCGTTCGCGGCCGGGTCCCACGCACTTTCCAAGCTGCGCACGCTGGTGGTGCCTACCGCGATGACGCGCCCGCCCGCGGCGTGCGTGCGGTTGATGGCGTCAACCGTTTTCTGCGGCACGGTGTAGAACTCGGTGTGCATCTTGTGCGCCAGCGGGTCTTCCTCGTCGACGATGCGGAACGTGTCGAGGCCCACTTCCAGCTCGACGGTTTCCCAGTCGATGCCCTTGGCCTTGACGCGCTCGATGAGCTCGGGCGTAAAGTGCAGGCCGGCCGTGGGCGCAGCGGCCGAGCTTTCGCGGCGCGAATAGACAGTTTGGTAGAGCTCTTCGTCGCCGGCGTAGTGCTTGATGTACGGCGGCAGCGGCGTGTGACCAACCGCGTGAAGTGCCTGGTCAAGCGAGGGATGCGTCGTAGTCAGGCGTGCGACGCGCTCGCCGCGCTGGGCGCCTTCGGCCCAGTCGATGATCTCGGCGGATAGCGCCACGTTGCCTTCGGCGTCCGTGAAGTCGACAACGGCCCCGCTGCCGGGCTTCAAGCGCTTGCCCGGGCGCACGAGCACTTCCCAGATGGCTTGCTGGTTTTCGCCGGGCGCAGGCTGGCCCGCAATGTGCGGCACATCGGCGTATTTCGTTGCTTTCTCGCCCATGAGCTGGCGCAACAGGAACACCTCGGACTGCCCGCCCGTGCCGCGCTTCGCGCCAAGCAGGCGCGCGGGCATGACGCGGGTTTCGTTGGCCACCAGCAGATCGCCGGGGTTGAGGTAGTCGATGATGTCGCGGAAGATGCGGTCCTCAAGCGCGCCCGTTTGCCGGTCCATCACCAGCATGCGGCACGCGTCGCGCACCGCCGCCGGCTCCTGCGCAATGAGCTCCTGAGGGAGATCGTAGTCGAAATCACTCGTCTTCATCGAGCCACCAACCTTCCTCGCAGGCCTTGCGCTGCGCTTCGCGCTGCTCGGGTTCGAACAGCCCACTGGGCTGTTCGATAGTCGAAATCGTTTGTTTTCATCGAATCCACCATCCTCGCGAACCCCGCGCCGCGCGGCATCAGGGCATATGAAAAGCCGCAAACCGCGGCCACATTATCGAACGCAAGGATTATACGACAGCGCGGCCGCGCGCGGCCAACATTGCTGCAAGCTACACGTCTAGGGAGTAGTCGGCGGGTTGGGGTTTGGCGCAAAGGAAGCCTTGGGAGCAGCACGAGCACTTTCATCGGCTAGCCCACCAGCGCATCGGCCGCCGCAAGCAGTTCGCGTCCGTTGTTCGAGAACAAATCGACGGGCCACTTGTGCCAAATCTCATCAGTGCTGGCAAGCGCCCCCTTCACCACGTCAGCACGAGCCCCGTTCGTTCGTAACCGCAAACGGCTCATTCATCCCGATAATTGCACTATTCCCAATATACAACAGCACGCAAACAGTTCGGGGCGAAACCCAAGCGCCTTTGTCGACTTTGCGCGCAAGCCCTCCCACAAAGCTCACGCAAACCCCAACAAGAGAAAAGGAGCCCCGACAACGGGGCTCCTTTTGGAAGCAATCGCTTTGTTCGCGAACGCTTTATACGTTGAACTTGAAATGCATGACGTCGCCGTCTTGCACGACGTATTCTTTGCCTTCTTGACGCAGCTTGCCGGCGTTGCGGCAGCCCAGTTCGCCGCCGAGTTCGACGTAGTCGGCATACGACGCGGTTTCGGCCTTGATGAAGCCGCGCTCGAAGTCGGAGTGGATGACGCCGGCGGCCTGCGGGGCCTTCGCGCCGATGGGGATGGTCCAAGCACGTGTTTCCGTTTCGCCGCTGGTGAAGTAGCTTTGCAGGCCCAGCAGCTTGTAGGCGCTGCGAACCAGGCGTGCCAAGCCCGACTCCTCAAGGCCCATGGCCTCCAGGTACTCCTTGGCTTCGGCCGGGTCGAGTTCGGCCAGGTCAGCCTCAACCTTCGCCGAAATGGGCACCGGCTGGCAGCCGTCAATCTCGGCCAGATCGGCATCAAGGGCGTCCTCGTCGACGTTGGCGATGTACAGGATGGGCTTCATGGTAAGCAGGTGCAGGTCGTAGATGGCGTCCTGCTCGTCCTCGTCAAGGCCGAGCGTGCGGGCGCGATGGCCCTCGTTGAGGCCCTCGAGCACCTTCTTCGCCACCTCAAGCTTCTTCACGCCCGCCTTGTCGCGCTTCGCTTCCTTCTCCAGGCGCGGCAGAGCCTTGTCCAGCGTGCCGATGTCGGCCAGAATGAGCTCGGTTTTGATGGTTTCCACGTCCGACGTGGGGTTCACGCGGCCGTCGACGTGCACAACGTCGGGGTCGCTGAAGAAGCGCACAACCTCGCAGATGGCATCCGTCTCGCGGATGTTCGCCAGGAACTGGTTGCCCAGGCCCTCGCCCTGGCTGGCGCCCGCCACCAGGCCGGCGATGTCGACGAACTCGACCGTGGCCGGGACGATTTTGGCGGGGTGGTCGATTTCGGCCAGCTTCTCCAGGCGGTTGTCGGGCACGGGCACGATGCCGACGTTGGGCTCGATGGTGGCGAAGGGGTAGTTGGCTGCCAGGTCGCCCTTGTTCGTGAGGGCCGTGAACAGCGTGGACTTGCCGACGTTGGGCAGGCCCACGATACCGATGGAAAGCGACATGCTGAAACTTCCTAACTCGTGAAATACGTACCCGCCATCATACCGCAAACGCCGCGCCCGCGCGCGGGCGGATTGCGGGCTGGCGCGGCGAGCACGCGAAGTCGCGAACGGGGGCAAGCGGCTGCAAGGGGAACGGCCGCATCGCGAAACGGCAACGCAGCTGCGAGGTTCGCCGCCCGGCGCAAGACCTGCGCGGCCGCGGTCGGCAACCTTGCCTGAAGGGCGCAGCCGGCGCGCCGCCTTCGCCCTTCCCTATTCGCCGAACGAGAAGTCGCCGGGGATGATCTCGATCCAGGAGCCGTCGGGGTCGGCGATGAAGTAAATGCCCATGCGCGGGTTGTCGAACACGATGCAGCCCATGTCCTCGTGCAGCTTGCGCGCGGCTTCCATGTCGTCGACGGCGAAGGCGATGTGCGTGTCGCGCCCGCCGTTTGCGTAGGGCTCGGTGCGACCGCGGTTCCACGTCAGCTCGATCTCGAACGGCGACTGGTCGTTGACCAGGTACGTGTTCGACCACGAGCCGTCGTCGGGGCCCATTTCGTGCGCCACGTGGAAGCCGAGCGCGCGCTCGTAAAACGCGATGGACGCTTCCTTATCAAGCACGTGGATGCACCAGTGGATGATGCGAGCCTTCATGGTGAAGTCCTTTCGTCGGGGTTTTCGCTTGCCGAACAGTGTGCCGCAAGCGCAAGCGGCAGCGCGAGCGCAAACGCGCGAATAGCGGGGAATTCCACGAAGCAGCGTTTGCCGAAGCTAGCCGAGCGCGGCACACGGAAGACGGCACCCTGGCCGAGCGGTATCGCTTGTACTGAGAACGCGGCTAGCTTTGGACGGGTAGCCGGGTTATTCTCTGCCGCAACCAACCGCTGCAAAAAGCGCTCGCCCATCTTTGGCGGCCAGCATAAGAAAAGCCGCCCTTGGGGCGGCTTTTCTCGTATGACCTGCGGTTTTGCGGGCGCTATCTTGGAGACGCAGTGGCCTAGAAGTTCTCAGCCGCGATCTCGAAGTAGGCTTGCGGATGGGCGCACACGGGGCAGACGTCGGGGGCCTGCGTGCCCACGACGATGTGGCCGCAGTTGCGGCATTCCCACACCTTGACCTCGCTCTTTTCGAACACCTGCGCGGTCTCCACGTTGTGCAGCAGCGCGCGGTAGCGCTCCTCGTGGTGCTTTTCGATGGCGCCAACCTGGCGGAACTTCTCGGCCAGCTCCGGGAAGCCCTCTTCCTCGGCCGTCTTGGCAAAGCCGTCGTACATGTCGGTCCACTCGTAGTTCTCGCCCTCGGCGGCAGCGGTCAGGTTCTCGGCCGTGGTGCCGATGCCCTCAAGCTCGCGCAGCCACATCTTGGCGTGGTACTGCTCGTTGGCCGACGTCTTGCGGAAGATCTCGGCGATCTGCTCGTAGCCTTCCTTCTTCGCCACCGACGCGAAATACGTGTACTTGTTCGTGGCCTGCGACTCGCCGGCAAACGCCGCCTGCAGGTTCTTCTCGGTCTGCGTTCCTGCGTACTTGCTCATGAGAAACCCCTCTCGCTGTATGTGGGCCCGCCGCGCACGTCGCGCTCGGTGCCCCGGTTTCCGTCCCTAGATGGTACGAGCCAGCGCGCCACGGGGCAACCCTCTCCGCGAAAACGCAACGCAAGCGTTGCCGGATGGGCAACGAAATGTGGGGACGAAGGCGCTGGCAGACGGGCGCATGGGCCAGCAACCTGCACGCAACAGGGCGCACACTAAACCGCCCTTCCGCGTTCGCCATGCCAGCGAGCCCACGCACAAAGAAGGGCGGCCCCGTGGGAGCCGCCCTTCACATGTGGTTATGTTGTTAACAACCGCGCGACTAGTCGACGTCGATCTTGCAGACCCAGTTGTGCTTGTCTTCCAGGTCGCCGTCCTGGATGCCGGTGAGGGTTTCACGCAGCTTCTTCATGACCGGGCCGATCTCGGTGCAGCCAGCCGGGAACGTGACCTCCTGGTCGGCGCCGTACACCTTGTTGTCGATCTGGCCGACGGGGCTGATAACAGCCGCCGTGCCGCACAGGCCGCACTCGACGAATTCGCCGCTGGCAACCTCTTCCCAGGTCACGTAGCGCTCGTCGACGGTCATGCCCAGGTCCTTGGCCACCTGCACCAGGCTGCGGCGCGTGATGGACGGCAGGATGGAGTCGGTGTGGGACTTCGGCACCACCAACGTGCCGTCTTCCTTCACGAACAGGACGTTCGCGCCGCCGGTTTCCTCGATGTAGGTGCGGCTCTGCGAATCCAGGTAGATGTTCTCGGCGTAGCCGTTGCGGTGCGCTTCCATGGTGGGGCGCAGCGACATGGCGTAGTTCAGGCCGGCCTTGATGTTGCCGGTGCCGTGCGGTGCGGCGCGGTCGTACTCGGAGACGCGCAGCTTGATGGGCTTCAGGCCGCCCTTGAAGTACGGGCCGACAGGCGTGACCAGGATGCGGAAGGTGTATTCCGGCGCAGGAGCAACGCCGATGACCTCGCCGGAGCCGATCATGAACGGGCGCACGTACAGCGTGGCGCCAGAGCCGAACGGCGGCACCCACGCGGCGTTGGCCTTCACGACCTGCTTGACGGCGTCGACGAACTTGTCCTTCGGGAAGCCGGGCATTTCCAGGCGCTGAGCGGAGTCGAACATGCGCTCGGCGTTCATGTCGGGGCGGAAGCACACGATGGTGCCGTCGGCCGTGGTGTAGGCCTTCAAGCCCTCGAACACTTCCTGGCAATAATGGAAGATGCCGGCGCACTCGGAAAGGTGCAGGTCATGATCGGTGGTCAGACCGCCCTCGTCCCATTCGCCGTCCTTCCAATGGGCCTCGTAGCTGTAGTCGGTCTGGTGGTAGCCGAAGTCGAGGCTGCCCCAGTCAAGATCTTTCTTCTCGACCGTCATCGTGATGCTCCTTCGTGAAACGTGCAAGTAATGCTAATGCACAACTTTACACCCAAACCGATAGGGAAACGGGGATTAACTGGGCGCACGCGCCGCGTTTTGCGCCTGGCGGCGCGCGAATTAACACGTTGGAAACAATCGGGAAGCCGCCGGCAAGAGGAATGTTCGAGCCCTGCGTTATCGCGCTTGCTTGCGACGCGCCAGATAGCGCCGCAAAGCACTTTGACTTGACCTGGGGAAATGCGCGCCACTTTTAGGACCGCGCTCCGAGAAAGGAATTAAGTCCCAAACTCGAGCGAGTTTGTGCGCGACGAGGTCCCTCCCACACGTTCCGGAGACCCCGGCGGCACGAAAAAAGGAGGGCGGCCGCTGCCACCCTCCTTTGAACGTGAGCCTTTTCGCCGTCGTCCCCCGCAAAAAGCGCGGCACGCCTTCGACGCCCCGCAGCGCAAGCCGCGCATCGCGCGATCGCGCTACATGCTGAACAGGCCGAACTGCGCTGCCACGTAGGCAAGCAGAATGATGACCAGCAGCACCGGCGCGATGTACTTCACCATGACGGTGAACATCTTCTCGGCCTTGAAGGGGCTGGAGATTTTGACCTCGTCGATGATGGCTTTCGGCTTGATAACCCAGCCGACGAACACGCAGGCCAGAAGCGCGGCGATGGGCATCATCACCGAGTTCGAGATGAAGTCGAGGAAGTCCAGGATGGTGCTGCCCGGGCCAAGCGGCTGGATCATGGCCAGCTGGCAATAGCCTAGGTTCACGATCATGGCCATAATAAAGATGAACGCCATGGTGATGCCGAGCGCCTTTTTGCGCGTGGTGTGCGCGCTGTCCTGCACGATGGACACGCACGTTTCCGTCAACGAGATGGAGCTGGTCAGCGCGGCAAACACCACCAGCAGGAAGAACAGAAAGCCCATAACCGAGGCGATGCCGCCCATCTGGTCGAACACGTTCGGCAAGATGATGAACATGAGAGACGGGCCGGACTTCGACGCCACGGCATCGGCCGAGCCCATGGCCACGAACGCGGCGGGCACGATCATGAGGCCGGCCAAAAACGCGTAGCCGGTGTCGAAGATCTCGATGTGGCGCACGGACTGCTCAAGGTCGTCGGACTTCTGCATGTAGGAGCCGTACGTGATCATGATGCCCATGGCCAGCGACAAGCTGTAGAACATCTGCCCCAGCGCGGCCACCACCAGCTGCACGCTGAACTTGCTGAAGTCTGGCGTGAGATAGTAGGCCAGGCCGTCGATGGCGCCGGGCATAGTCAGCTCGTAGATGCAGATGCCCACGGTCATGACCAGCAGGATGGGCATGAGGATGCGGTTAGCGCGCTCGATGCCGTTTTTCACGCCAAGCGCCACGATGGCGAACACGATTGCCAAAAACGCGACGGCCCAGATGAAGCTTTCGCCGCCGCCCGAGATGAAGTTCGTGAAGTACGTGCCGCCGTCGGCCAGCGCCGCCGAGCCGTCGGTGATGTAGGCACCGGCGTACTTGAGCACCCAACCGCCGATGATGCAGTAATACGGCACGATGATGAACGGAATTGCCGAGGTCAGAATGCCGATGAACGCGTATTTCTTGCCGAACGACTTGAACGCGCCCAGCGCGCTTTGACCTGTTTTGCGGCCGAGCGCGGCCTCAAGCATCATCAGCGTGAAGCCGAACGACACCACCAGCACCACATAGGTAATAAGGAACACACCGCCGCCGTATTTCGCCGCCAAGTACGGGAAACGCCACAGGTTTCCCAAGCCGATGGCCGACGCGGCGGCCGCCAAGATAAACGCCCACTTGCCGGACCACGCCGCACGCGCGGCGCCTGATTTCGATGCCATGATGTCCTCCGTTCCTGGCGCGCCATCGCCTGCGCGCCGCAAGCGACTCCCCCGCTTGCCTTCGTTCGCCGGCCTTTCCACCGGCGCATTTGCGTATAAGACGGAAAGTATAGGCCTGCCAGCGAAAACCGGTAAGTAACTGCACACATTTTCGGAATACGGTGCATTTCGGCGGATTACGGAGAGGCGTTTGTTCGCTTGCTGTTCGAAACTATCGCGTTGTGCGTAGGTTGGCCACGGCCAGGCGTCTGATTCCGGCCGCATCGAGCGCAAATGGCGGCAGTGCGGGCGGGTTGCTGCCTTCAACCTACGCACTTCGCGTAGGTTTCGTTCGGGGATTACTCGGGAAGTCGATTTCGAACTATCGCGTTGTGCGTAGGTTCGAGACGGAAGGCGTGCTGTCGCGTTTGCGCCGTTGGCGTTTTCCCTGGTCGGCCTTTTCGCCCCGCCCTGCTCCCCGACGAGCCGCCAACGACCTACGCACTTCGCGATGGTTTCGAGCCTAAGGGCCCGAAAGCGCTACGCAAGAGCCAGCTTCGCCACATAGGGTGTTGCCTATTGTCACCCATGGGTAACCTGTGCTATATAGTTAGGTTATGGAAACTAGCGGAGCACAACGCACCGAAACGCAAAACGCCTGATAGAAGGAGCACGCTATGGGCATGAACGACGCCCCCGCACAGCAATCCCCCACCGCAACGAATTCGCCCACTGACGTGCCGAACGCTGCACCCGCGAACCCGTACTTGCAGGTCAGCGGCTTGTGCAAGCATTATGGCGAAGGCGAGGCGCGCGTGAGCGTGCTGCACGACGTCAGCTGCGCCGTGGGCGCCGGGGAAATCTGCGTGCTGCTGGGCCCTTCGGGCAGCGGCAAGTCGACGTTTCTCAACCTGGTGGGCGGGCTGGAAGCCGCCGACGCCGGGTCCATCACGGTGGGCGGCACGGAGCTCACGGCGCTCACGCCCAAGCAGCTCGGCGAATACCGCCGCGACAAGCTGGGGTTCGTCTTCCAGTTCTACAACCTGGTGCCCGACCTTACCATCCGCGAGAACATTGAGGTCACAGCCCATCTTTCCGCAAACCCGCTGCCCATCGATGACCTGCTGCGCAGCCTGGGCCTCTACGAGCACCGCGCGAAGTTTCCGCGCCAAGTTTCCGGCGGCCAACAGCAGCGTTGCGCCATCGGCCGCGCGCTCGTGAAGAACCCCGGCCTGCTGCTGTGCGACGAGCCCACCGGCGCGCTGGACTACCAAACGTCGAAGGAAATCCTCGAGCTTATGGAAACCGTCAACCGCGACTTCGGCTGCACCGTCGTCATCGTCACGCACAACGACGCCATCAAGCACATGGCGCACCGCGTGCTGCGCCTGCGCGACGGGCAGCTGGTCGAAAACGTCGTGAACGCCGAGCGCATGCGTGCGCGCGACCTGACGTGGTAGGAGGCTGTCATGGCATCGCCTTTGCGCAAGCGCTTTCCGCGCGAAATGCGGAATAACCTGGGTAAATACCTGGGAATCTTCCTGCTGATGTCCGTGACCATCGCGCTGACGTCGGGCTTTCTGACCGCCGCGCACTCCATCAGCGTCATCATCGACGACATCCCGACCACCTACCACGTGGAAGACGGCCGCTTCACCACCGCGTTCGAAGCCACCGACGCCCAGCTTGATGCCGCGCGCGGCGCGGCCGAGGACGCAGGCGGCATCGACATGTTCGCCAACTGGTCGATCGACGCGGATTGCGCGGCCGAAAGCAACGACGGGCGCGACTGCACGTTGCGAACTTACGTGCACCGCACCGACGTTGACCTGGCCGCATACGCCGAGGGGCGCGTGCCCGAGGCCGCCGACGAAGTGGCCGTCGACCGCGTGTTCGCGCAGAACAACGATGTGCGCGTGGGCGACGCCATCACGCTCAACGGGCGCAGTTTCACCGTGTGCGGCATCATGACCACCCCCGACAACCAGGCGCTGTTCCAGAACAACTCGGACTTCACGGTGAACACGCTGACGTTCGGCGTGGCCGAAGCGTCCGATGCGGGCTTCGCCGCCCTGCGCGCGGACGGGCAGCAGCCGGCATTCACGTACTCGTTCACGTTCCGCAGCCCCGACCTGACGCTGGCCGAGCGCACGGACGCGGAAAAGGACATGGTGCGCGCGCTGGCCGACGCCGACGCCACCGTGAATGACCTGACCGACGCCGCGTCGAACCAGGGCATCGGGTACGCCGCCGACGACGTGTCGGGCGACTCCACCATGTGGAGCGTGCTTTTGTACATCATCATCGCCATCATGGCGTTCGTGTTCGTGGTGCTGACCTCGGGCACCATCGAGGAGGAAAGCGCCATCATCGGCACGCTTCTGGCCAGCGGTTATCGCCGGCGCGAGCTGGTGGCGCACTACCTGGCGCTGCCGTGCGCCGTGGGCGTGGCCGCTGCCGTGGTGGGCAACGTGGCGGGCTTCACGCTGATGAGCGAGCCCATGCGCAACCTGTATTACGGCAGCTACAGCCTGCCGCCGTACTACGCCACGTGGAGCTGGGGCGTGTTCGCGAAAACGACGGTGGTGCCCGTGGCCGTGCTGGTGTTCATCACGCTGGCGGGGCTTGTGCGCAAGATGCGCCACACGCCGCTGGAGTTTTTGCGCCACGAAACCAGCAAAGGCGGCGTGAAGCGCGGGCTTGCGCTGCCTGAGCGGCTGGGGTTCACCGCGCGGTTCCGGCTGCGCGTGTTTTTGCGCAACCTGGGGAACTTCGCCACGCTGTTCATCGGCATCGGGTTTGCCAGCATGCTGCTGCTGTTTTCGCTGGCTATCTTGCCGACCATGACGCACTACGCGGAAAACCTGCGCAGCAACGTGGTGGCCGAGCACGAGTACACGCTGAAGGCGCCGCTTGAGCTTGAGGGCACCGACGACGAGCGCGCCGCGTGGTCGGCGGTCGACGAGCTGGCGAACGTGGAGGGCGGCAAGCTTTCCGCCGCGGCCGATGCCGCCGACGAGCTTTCGCGTGCGGGCGATGCGCTGCAGGCGGCCGCCGATGCGCTTGCCGCAACGCCTACGGCCGAGGGGCTTGCAGCGGCGCAGCAGGCGCAGGATGCGGCGGCGGCCGCACAGGACCGCCTGTACGAGCGCGTGGACGATATTGCCGCTGACCTGGGAAAATCGCGCAATGACGTCGTTGAGCTGCTGCAGGATGCCGCCGATGTGGACGCCGACGGCGACAACGTGCACCCCGTGAACACGCGCGACAATGGCGCGGCGAAGATCGAGCAGGCCGAGAAGTACGCCGTGTACACGCTGGAGTATGACCGCGGTTCGGGCAACGGCACCGAAAGCATCACCGTGTATGGCGTGGCGCCCGATTCGCGCTACTGGGACGGCATAGGCGTGAGCAGCGGGCGCGCGGTGTTCGGGCGCGGGCTTGTCGACAAGTTCGGTTTCGCCGAGGGGCAGACGGTCAGCCTGTACGACAAGTACGCCGACGAAGCGCACGACGTGGTGTTCGAAGGCGACGGGTTCACGTGGGGCTCGAAGTCGGACATGGCGGTGTATATGAGCCTTGACGACTTCAACCGCCTATTCGGCAATGACACGGGCTACTTCAACGCCTACGCGTCCGACCAGCCGCTTGATCTGGACGCGCGCTATCTTGCCAGCGACTTGACGCCGGCAGACATGGACGCCATCGGCGAGCAGTTCGTAGGCATGATGGACGATATGATCGGCATGCTGGTGGGGCTTTCCGTGTTCATTTTCCTCGTGTTCATGTATTTGCTGACGAAATCAGTCATCGACCGTTCGGCGCGCGCCATCAGTTACATGAAGGTGTTCGGCTACCGCGACCGGGAAATCAGCCGCCTGTACGTGCGGTCGATCACGCTGACGGTGGCGGTGTCGCTCGTAGCGTGCCAGCCGCTTATCATCGGCGGGCTGACGGCCATCTTCCGCGCCATGCTGCTGGCGTACTCGGGCAACATCGAGATTTTCGTGCCGCTTTCCGCTATTGCAGAGGTGATAGCCATCGGGTTCGCAACGTACCTGGTGGTGGCACTGCTGCACGTGCGCCGCATCAAGCGCGTGCCGCTGGCATTGGCGCTGAAGGTGCAGGAATAAGGCAACCGTGGCCAAGCCCACCTCCCCGCAACCTTCATCAGTAGGCTACGGGGAGGCACGACCGAGCAAAAGGCACGAGCGCCGGCAATGCGAACGGGAAGCGTCGGCGAAAGTCGGTTTTGCGCTTTGCGCAAAAGTCGCCTTGCACGCGAAGGCTGCAGCCGTTCGGGTTAAATCGCGGCAACGTTTTGCAAGTTTCGGCGCCGCGGTTTCGCCGACTGCTACTATTGAAGGCGGAACATTCACCTGCCCGAAGGAGGAACCATGCCCACCCGTGACGAGCGGCGCGCCGCCGCGGCGAAGAACCTTGCGCTCATGCGCGGGGCGTTCGCCGGCGACGCCGCGAAGACTATCGAGAACGCAAAGATTTACGAAGACGGCGAAGGCCGCGAGCTTAAGCTGCCCGAAGTCGAGGAAGGTGCCGTTACCACCACCAGCGTGACCAGCGACTTCGCCGTGAAGGCGCTGCATGCGGCGCACGGCAAGGTGGTGCTGGTTGACCCGTGCTCGTTTACGCGCCCCGGCGGCGCTTACGAGGACGGCGCGTTCGGGCCCGAGCAGATTTTGTGCTCGGAGAGCAACCTGTACCCGGTTTTGCAGGGTTGCAAAAGTGCCTACCACGACGCAAACCGCGGTTTTGCATCCGGGCAGCTGTTCACCGACCGCGCGCTGTACCTGCCCGATGTGACGTTCACGCGCGATGGCGAGATTCGTCACGCCGACGTGCTGGCCATCCCCGAGCCGAACCGCGCCCGCGCGCTGGAAAACCATCGCAGCGAGCGCGAGGTTGAGGTGGCGCTGGGGGCGCGCATCGAGGCGCTTTTGCGCATTGCCGCAGCTAACGGTGCCGAAACGCTTATCGTGGGCGCGTTCGGCGCGGGCCCGCAGGGCTTCGATGCCGAAGTGGTGATCGAGCTGTTCCGCGCCTGGATTGCCGCGCACCCCGGAGCCATCGGCCACATCACGTTCGCCGTGCCGCGCGCAGCATTCGGCGCGTTCGACGATGCGTTCGGCGAAGTACGCGAAGCTGCGCCCCAGCCGGCCGAGGCGGCCGCCGACACGCCAGCCCAGGACGACGAGGACGAGTTCGACCCCAACGACCTGCCCGAAGGCGTGACGTTTCGCTCGTAGAGCAGGCGCGAATGCAGGGGCGACGTTCAGGAATTCGCAAAAGTGGCCACTGTTGGGCAAAAATGCGAGATTCTGAATCGGATGAGCGAGTTTCGCGCGATTTTGCGCCCCACATGTGGAATATCGTGGACATAAAACGCACTTCCTGAATCGCACAGCGCCCAAACCGCAAGAAAGCCCGGTTCAAACAGCGCAAACGCTGATTTGAACCGGGCTTTTGCCTTGCGTCTCGTTCAGCTTCTAGACTTTTTGCCCAACAGTGGCCATATTCGTTCGAAGCTGAACATCACCGGGTTATCCCCGCTTTCGGAATCGCGCAAAAATGCGCTTCCCTACTTTTGACCTTCCACGTCCGGATGCCAGGCGGCGAAGCCCGCCAGCGCCTCGTCGGTGCGCACGTAGAACGGCTTGCCCTTGTCCAGCGCGCTGATCTGGGCCATTTCCGCATCGGTCAACTCAAAATCGAACACGTCGATGTTCTCGGCAATGTGCGCAGGCGTCTTCGAACCCGGAATGACCACGTTGCCCTCCTGCACCTGCCAGCGCATGATAACCTGCGCGGGCGTCTTGCCGTACTTCGCGGCCAGCTCGGCGATGACGGGCTCGTCAAGGATGACGGTGTTGCCGCGGCCACCCAGCGGGTACCACGACTGCACGGCGATGCCGCGCTCGGCCAAAAACGGCTTCATGTCCGTGCGCGGGAAATACGGATGGCACTCCATCTGCACGATGGCGGGCACCACATCGCACTGCTCGATGACCTGGGAAATCTCGGCCTCGTTGAAGTTCGACACGCCGATGGCGCGCAGCTTGCCGGCCTTGTAGGCGGCTTCAAGCTTGCGGTAGCCGGAGATGAAGTCGCCGGCGGGCTGGTGCAAAATCATCAGGTCGATGTAGTCGGCGCCCAGGCGCTCAAGCGTTTCGTCAACGGCGGTGTCGCTTTCGTAGAAGCACGGCCACAGCTTCGTTTCCAGGAAAATTTCCTCGCGCGCCTTGCCCGACGCCTTCATGCCGCGGCCAACGGCTTTTTCGTTCACGTAGGCGTTGGCGGTGTCGATCAGCTCGTAGCCGTTCGCCAGCGCGCACTCCACGGCAGCCTGCGCGTCGTCGGGCTCCAGCATGAACGTGCCCAGACCCAGGATGGGCATCTTCACCTGGTTGTTAAGCGTGATGTATTCCATGCGCAATCCTTTCGTAAGTTGAAATGCTTTCATATTGCATGGTTGGAACTTTACGCGCGTCTACCCACGTTGTATCCTACGAAGTGTGCAATCTGCGTTTCAGATTATGAAATGTAAAATGCTCTGCAAGACCAAAGTCAACACGCGAGAGGCGCAAATGCAGCCAGCAAGGCACGATCCCCTCCCACGCGCGCACGCTGCCCCAACCTTTGCCAAGCAAGTGCCAAAGGCGCTTCAGCAGAGCCTTATGAAAAGGTGTCCTATGCTGAATTTGCTGGAGCTGCAACAACTTATCGCCGTCAGCGAGCTGGGATCGTTCTCGAAAGCGGCCGAACGATTCTTCGTGTCGACGCCCACCATCACGCGCTCGATGCGCCACGTCGAGGCCGCGTTCGGCGCAACGCTGTTCAATCGCGACAAGAACAAGGTCACGCTGAACGAAACCGGGCGCCTGGCCGTCGAGCGCGCGCGGCGCGTATTGCAGGAAGCCGATGCCGCCGTGGCGCAGGTGCAGGCGTTCGACCGCAGCCTGTGCACCATCAGCGTGGTATCGTGCGCGCCCGCCCCGCTGTGGGATTTGGTACCGCGCATCACGCGGCTGTATCCGGGGCTTTCCACGAACACGCGCGTGGCCGACCTGCCGGCAACCGAACAGGCGCTGCGCACCAACGCATGCGATATCGCGGTGCTGCCGTACCGGCCCGATGACCAGGGATTGCGCGTGCGGCACCTTATGGACGAGCAGCTGTTCGTGTGCGTGAAACGCGACCACGCGCTGGCGGGGCGCACATCGGTAACGCTTGACGACTTGAACGGGTTCAACTTCTTGCTTGGTTCTGACCTGGGGTTTTGGAGCGACTTATGCCGCAACAGGCTCACAGCTTCGAAGTTCTTGGTGCAAGGCGACGACTTCGCGCTTGCCGAGGTCATCCGACAGTCGTCGCTGCCGTGCTTCACCACCGACGTGGCCGTGCGCATGCGCTATCGCAACATCGGAGGCAGCCGCGTGAGCATCCCTATCGAAGACCCCGAGGTCAACGTGTCGTTTTACCTGGCGGCACACGATTCGCCAAAAGTCGCGAAGCTGTTTGGATAACCTGGCGTTTGACGTCACAACCAGAAGGAGACACCGTGGAAACGCTTGTTGTTGGAGATTTGCACTTGAAACAGCCGTTTGTGTTGCCACGCATCGACATGCTGCTGGCCGAACGGCCCGCAATCGGCCGCGTGGTGTTTTTGGGCGATGCGTGCGACGATTGGGGCGCGCGGCCGTTTCAGGCGCGCGAGGCGCTCGAGCAGTACGCGGACTGGGCGGAGCGCCGCCGCACCGAAGGCATGCGCGTGGACGTACTGCTGGGCAACCACGATTTCTGCTACATTCGCGGGCGGCGCGGGCCGGGCACCATCGTCTCACTCATGCGCGACATCCGCCCGCTGCTTGAAGACAGACTGCACGCGCAGCTTGCCTGCGCCATTGGGTCGCACCTGTGCACGCACGCCGGCGTCACCCGCGCATGGGCGAAGCGCTACCTGTGTGACCTGGGCGAACAGAACGCGGGCGCCATTGCCGAGCGCCTTAACGCCATGCTGGCCAATCCAGACTGCTGGAGCGCGCTCGACAGCTGCCCGCCCTCGCGCGGCGGATGGGAGCTGCCCGGCCCGCTGTGGGCCGATCTGCGCGACCTTGCCGACGACCCGCTGCCCGGCATCAGCCAACTGGTCGGGCACACGCCCGTCGAAACCGCCACGGCCCCGTCGGTTTGGGCGCCAGACAGCCCGCACGCCCACGTTTGGGCATGCGACACCATGTCACTCACCAGCACCGGCACGTCCATAGGCGATGGCTCCCTGCTGCTTGTCAACGAAAACGACCAGGTCAGCCCCCTCACATTCCCCGGCAACGCGCAAGGCTTCCACACCTGCGTCAACGAATACCTCGCCAACAACCGATAACACAAACCCCGCAGCCACTTCACGCAAAAGGCCCAAACGGCAAATCACGCCGCTTGGGCCTTTTGCGTTGGAATCGCCCCTCCCCACATCTCAGTTCCAGAATCGCCAATTCGCGCACGAAATTCCAAGCAATTCACTATCATTCGCGAAGTGCGTAGGTTCTCGCCGCAAGCCAGCGCAGGGCGCTATCCCAGCAGAAGCCGACCAGGCCATATTGCTCGGTGGTACACGGCCATTCACGAAGACGTCGCTCAACCTACGCACTTCGCGACCCTTTTGCTCAATGCACCACGCACCAAGGCCCAACGGCGCAAGGACGAGCGCTTCAACAAGCGCTTTACGAAGTCTTTACGAAGCGAATCCCGCCCACCACTTCGCCAAACGCCTCCAATCAATCAGGAACAACTTGCAACTTAAAGGGCTTACCTCTATGTCTTGGATTGCGGCAGCATTCGCTTCGGCATTTTTCGCCGGCATCACATCGATTCTTGCCAAGTGCGGCATCAAAACCACCGACTCCGACGTGGCCACGGCGCTGCGCACGTGCGTGGTGCTGGTGTTCGCGTGAATCATGGCGGCACTGGCCGGGCCACTTTCCGCCATCGGCAGCATCAGCGGGAAATCGTGGCTTTTCCTGGCGCTATCGGGCCTGGCCACCGGCGCGTCGTGGCTGTGCTACTACTACGCCATCGCCACAGGTCAGGTAAGCGTTGTGGTGCAAATTGACAAGCTGTCCATCTTGATTTCCGTCCTGTTCGCCTTCCTGGTGTTCCACGAGAAGCTCACGCCGCGCGGCCTGGCCGGCCTTGCGCTCATCGTAGCCGGTACCGCCGCCATGGCCTGGTGGGTGTAATTCGCCCCGCAAAAGCAAGCAACCTCTTGTCAACTGTGCATAGTGTATATATACTGTGCTTACCGGTTATATACACGTGCCGCGCGAGGACGCTCGGGCAGCACGAGGCACCGCGTGCGCAGCGGAGCCGCAAGCACAGGAGATAGCGTGGACATCATCCTATCGAACACCAGCGACTTGCCCATCTACGAGCAGATATCGCAGCAAATCAAGGGGCAGATCCTCTCAGGCGAACTGGCCTGCGGCGAAAAACTGCCTTCCATCAGGGCGCTTGCAAACGGGCTGCGCGTCAGCGTCATCACGACGAAGCGCGCGTATTCCGACCTGGAAGCGCTCGGGTTCATCGAAACCGTGCAGGGCAAAGGCAGCTTCGTGGCGGCGGGCAACCGCGAGCTTTTGCGCGAAGAGGGCCTGCGCCACGTGGAGGAACTGCTGGCGAAAGCGGCCGACGAGGCCGCGCGCCTGGGCGTTTCCCGCGACGAGCTGCACAGCATGCTCGACCTCATGGCCGACGAGTCGCACAACTAGAGACGGAAACAAACATGGAGACCCTTTTCGAAGTTCGCGGCGCAGGCAGGCGTCTCAGCGACGATTTTGCGCTTGCCGATGTGAACATAGCCTTACAACCTGGGGAAATCGTTGGTTTTGTTGGCGCAAACGGCGCGGGCAAAACCACGGTGATCCGCGCAATCTTGGGGCTTTTGCACCTTGATAGCGGCAACGTGCGCCTGTTCGGCCAGCCTTTCGGGGCCACTGCGCCCGCCGAGGCGCAGCGGCGGTTGCGCGGACGACTCGGCGTCGTGTTCGACACGTGCCCCTTCCCCGCCGAGCTGAAGGTGAAGCAGGCGATTGCGTGCGTGGCGCCCGCGTTTGCGCGCTGGGACGCGCAGCGTTTCGCCAGCTTGCTTGACGAGTTCGACATCCCGCCGAAAGCGAAAGTGCGCGACCTGTCGCGCGGCATGGGCATGAAGCTGCAGCTAACCGTAGCGCTTTCGCACGGCGCTGACCTGCTGATACTCGACGAGGCAACCGCCGGTTTGGACCCGATTGCGCGCGATGGCGTGCTCGACCGGCTGCGTGAATTCGCCAGCGACGGGCAGCGCGGCGTGCTGCTTTCCAGTCACATCACCAGCGATCTTGAGCGCGTAGCCGACCGCGTCGTGGGCATCGACGCCGGGCGCATCGCGTTCAACCTGCCGCGCGAGCAGATCACCGACGATGCCGGCGTGGCGCACTGCACCGCCGAGCAAGCGTGCGAAGTCATGCGCGTACTGGCCGAAGTTGGACAGACCGGAGCCGAGCCGAATGTCGCAGAAGGCGAAACGTCGGAGAATGCCCAGGTCGGCGGCATGTCCAGCCTGCCAGTCAGCAGCTCGGGCGAATACGTCAGCAAGCAAGTAGGCGCAACAGCCGCAAGCCCGAACGACCATCGCGCCGGCCAACCCGCCGACCCCTTCGCCACCTTCGGCATTTCCACGCCGCGCGCCATCCGCCGCGCGTACTGCACCGACGTGCTGGTGCCGAACCGGTTCGCCTTCGCGCAAGCGTTTCCCGAAATCGCCTGCGACCGCGCCACCATCGAAGACTACCTACAGTTCGCCCTCAACGGTGAATGCCAGCTGCGCTAGAGAAAGGAACGCCTGATGAAAGCCATTTTGCAAACGGAATTCTCCTATGTGCGGTCTACGCTTTTGGCCGCGTTGGGGACATTCGTGATCGTCTACGCGTTCCTTTGCTGGTCGCTGCAAACGCCCGCGATGATGTCGGTGCTGTGCGCAATGGAACCGCTGCTGATCATGTTCACGTTCATGAACGCCGACATGGCCAACGGCTGGGGGCGCTACCGCGCTGCGCTGCCGTTTTCGCGGCGCGACATCGTAGTCGGCCGATACGCGGCAATCCTGCTGTTCGCAGCTGCGACCATCGCGGCGGCGTTCGTGCTGGGCATGGCCGGCAACGTCATCGGCCCAGCCGCAATCGCCGAGTTCGAGCCAATGCCCGCATTCGAGCTTGCAGCCACGTGCATTTGTTCGACCGCCGTGGTGCTGGTACTTGTTGCCTGTATGCAGCCGTTTCTGGTGAAGTTCGGCAACGCGAAGGGCGTGCGCTATGCCACGCTGACGTTTCTGCTGGTCATCGGGCTGGGAATTGCGGCGCTGTCGCAAGTACTCGATGCGCCCATAATGTACGAGGTGGCCGACTGGATCGAAGCGAACGCCGGGCCGATGGTGGCCGGCATCGCCGCCATCGGCGCGCTTGCCCTTGCCGCCAGCTGCGCCATCAGCCTGCGCATCTATAAGCGCAAGGACCTGTAAGGCCAGCCGAAGGCGAGCGCGTGGCAGCGCTGGGCAACAAGCAAACCATGGCACTTCGCAAAACGCATGATGCCCGTAAAGATTGCAGCGACTACCTTGACTTAGAGCATGCTTTAAGTTCTAAGGTGCATTTCGTTCAACGAAAGACAAACAAGCAAGCGAAGAAGCATTCATATGGTTAAGCAGACCGCAGGCCACGACGCGCTGGGGCAATTCGCGCCCGAATTTGCGCACCTCAACGACGACGTGCTGTTCGGCGAGGTGTGGAATCGCACCGACAAGCTGGGGCTGAAAGAGCGCAGCATCGTTACCATCAGCGCGCTTATTGGCAAGGGCATCACGGATAGCTCGCTGAAGTATCACCTGATGAGCGCCAAAAACAATGGCGTGACGCAAGTTGAGATGGCCGAGATCCTCACGCATATCGCGTTTTATGCCGGCTGGCCGAACGCGTGGGCGGCGTTCAACATTGCCAAGGAAGTGTACGCCGAGGACGACGCCGCGGCGGCCGACGCGGCCGAACAGCACGGCGGCTTTTTCGGCCTGGGCAAGCCCAACGACAGCTTCGCGCAATACTTCATCGGGCAGTCCTACCTCAACCCGGTGACGGCGCCGGACGCGTACCTGCCCATCTTCAACGTCACGTTCGAGCCGGGCTGCCGCAACAACTGGCACGTCCATCACGCCGACAAGGGCGGCGGCCAGGTGTTGGTGTGCGTTGACGGCCAGGGCTGGTATCAGGAAGAGGACAAGCCCGCGCAAGCGCTCAACCCCGGCGACGTGGTGGAGATCCCCGCAAACGTGAAGCACTGGCACGGCGCGCAGGCAGGCAGCTGGTTTAGCCACCTGGCATTCGAATACCCAGGCGAAAATACGTCGAACGAGTGGTGCGAACCGGTCACCGACGAGGAATACGCAGCACTGTAACACCAGGTAATCAAATAATTTATTCGGTCATCGTTATTGTGCGTAAAGATTTTCCAATCGCATCTTTGCCACAGACTGAAAGATGACCGGCAGAGCGTAAGAAAGGCGGCAGATTGCCGCCTTTCTTACGCTCTTAAACCCAAGTGATTTCCTATTATTCGCCAAGTGCGTAGGTTGTAAACGCGATAGCTAACAAGGAGATTCGGCCATTGCGTTTTCCCTGGTCGAATTTCGAGCAAGCAAGACAATGGGCCGGAGCGCCGCTCCAACCTACGCACATCGCGCACCTTCCGTTGGGCAGTCATTCGGGAATCGGGTTTCGAAGTATCGCTAAGTGCGTAGGTTGATGAGCACAGTGCCACCAAGGCGGGGGCGCCACGCACGTTTCGGCTGTTCGATCTTGGCCCGGACGAAGCCCTGATGCAGCACGTCACGCGAACCTACGCACATCGCGCGCCTTTTGGCGGAACGCTGTCGCAAGCGTGCGCGAACGGCCGCAGTAACCACAGCGACAACCGCAGCAGCAGCCACAGCGACGACCATTGGCCGTTGCCGCCAAATCCAAAACCTCGCAAATCGGGGGTTGACAGAAAAGCGAACGCCTGTCCCATAGTTTTTGGGCACCCGAGAGCGAAAGCTCATTCGCCATCGCCAGCGCGCTGTGCCCGCGCGAGGACCACGAGTCCGACCCGTTCTGGCCACCTGCCGCAGCGAACTATCTGCAAGCTACATCGCCTATGTACTTGAAGCGATTCCCGAAGAGGACCAAACGATGACCGAAGTCATCCGCGTGTTCGACCGCGCTTGCGACAACCAGGCCGGCAAGCTGTTCGACGAGCTTGAGAGCGAAAACCCCTACAGCTACGCCGTGCGGTTGCACCGCCGTGCAAGCTCGACGTGCCTGGCCGAGCGCATGCACGCAAGCATCATGGGCATCATCGCGGCTAACCTGCTGCCAATCGGCTTCAGAGGCGCCATGGCCGCCTACGAGAGCTCGCGCCGCGTCAATTTCCGCCATCTGGGGCGCAAACGCTGCGCGCTGTTCGTCACCATCGACGACATGGACGCCAGCTTGCGCCCGCTGACCAGCCTTTTCGTGCGCCAAGCGTTCTTGACCCTGTGCGACGAGGCCGACCACAACACCCCCGATGGGCGCCTGACCGTGCCCGTGCGGTTCATGCTCGACGACTTCGCCAACCTCAACCTGGCGAACTTCGACAACGTCTTG
This sequence comes from Senegalimassilia sp., assembly GCF_977052095.1. Taxonomy (NCBI): domain Bacteria; kingdom Bacillati; phylum Actinomycetota; class Coriobacteriia; order Coriobacteriales; family Coriobacteriaceae; genus Senegalimassilia; species Senegalimassilia sp. The sequence continues at coordinate 20,324 of NZ_CDRSTZ010000002.1, read as the reverse complement.
TCCGTCATTCGCAGCCGCGAAATCAGCTGCACCGTGGTGTGCCAAACCGTCAGCCAGCTTGAGGCGCGCTACGGCAAGCCTGCGGCGAACTCGATCATCGGCAACTGCGACCACCAGCTTGTCCTGGGGTTTCAGGACGAGGAGACGGCGCGCTACTTCAGCCTGCGCGCGAATAAGCCGGCGGCCAGTCTGCTGGCAACGCCGGCGCGGCGCTGATGGCTGTTCGAACGCGGCTGCCCCGCCATCTGCGACGACGCCTACCGGCTTGAGCAGCACCCGCGCTACGCCGAGCTTGCGGCAAGCGAACGGGGCGAAACTGACGCAAGCTTTGCGAGCCCATGCCCGGAGGACGTTGTTGTCACACCCGAATGGGTCGAGGAGATGACGCTTGAGGACCTCGAGATCTTCGGCGACTCGTGGCCGGCATAGCGCGAGGTACAATAGCCCACAAGTAAAACCACCGTCGTAGGGGCGCGCGGTTTGCGCCCCCGCATCTAGCATCTCTCGCGCGCAACCGGTCACCGTTCTCAACCGGTCACCAGCCACGCAGCCGCTTGCGCTTTCCGTATGCAGCCGCGTTCCCATCTTCCGGGCACGTACGTTCGCCGCTATACTTATACAGTTACGCACGAAACCATTCACCGGCTTCGCCCCCAGGCGCGCCCGCGCCCGGACGCGCGACCGGTTTGCGGAAAGGACCTTCATGCCAACGCTGGCAGAACACATCGCGTCGCGACGCACGTTCGCGATCATCTCGCACCCCGACGCGGGCAAAACCACCCTCACCGAGAAGCTGCTGCTGTATTCAGGCAGCATCCAGACGGCCGGCTCGGTCAAGGGCAAGGCCTCGTCAAAGCACGCCGTGTCCGACTGGATGGACATCGAGAAGGAACGCGGCATCTCCGTCACGTCGTCCGTGCTGCAATTCGAGCACGACGGCTGCTGCGTCAACATCCTTGACACCCCCGGCCACCAGGACTTTTCCGAGGACACGTACCGCACGCTCATGGCCGCCGACGCCGCCGTCATGGTCATCGACGGCGCAAAGGGCGTCGAGGCCCAAACGAAGAAGCTGTTCAAGGTGTGCACGCTGCGCCACATCCCCATCTTCACGTTCGTGAACAAGATGGACCGCGAGAGCCGCGACCCGTTCGAGCTTATGGAAGAGATCGAGACGGTGCTCGGCATCGGCACGTACCCCATGAACTGGCCCATCGGCAACGGCCGCACGTTCCGCGGCGTATTCGACCGCCAAACGCGCAACGTCATCGCATTCGACGGCGAAGGCCGCGGCAACTCGGCGAAAAAGGTTGCCGAGATCGAGGCCGAACTGGGCGACGCCGCGCTTGACGAGCTGATCGGCGAGGAAAACCACCGCAATCTGATGGACGATATCGAGCTGCTCGACGGCGCCGCCGACGAGTTCGACCTTGACGCCGTGCTGTCGGGCAAGCTGTCGCCGGTGTTCTTCGGCTCGGCGCTCACGAACTTCGGCGTGGAGCCGTTCCTGAAGGAGTTCCTGCACCTGGCCCCCGCGCCGCGCCCCTACCTTGACACCTTGAGCGGCCAGGAAATCGACCCGCAGCGCAAGGAATTCTCGGGCTTCGTGTTCAAAATCCAGGCGAACATGGACAAGAACCACCGCGACCGCATCGCGTTCGTGCGCATCTGCTCGGGCAAGTTCGAGCGCGGCATGGAGGCGTTCCACGTGCAGGGCGGCAAAAAGCTGAAGCTGGCCACGGGCACGTCGCTCATGGCCGACGACCGCGCCACCGTCGACGAGGCGTTCGCCGGCGATATCGTGGGCCTGTTCGACCCCGGCATCTTCAGCATCGGCGACACCGTGTGCAAGGGCGAACACGTGCAGTTCCCGCCCATCCCCACGTTCTCGCCGGAGCATTTCGCGCGAATCACGCAGGTCAACACGCTGAAACGCAAGCAGTTCGTCAAGGGCATGCACGAGCTGGCGCAAGAAGGCGCCGTGCAGATCTTCCGCGAGCCGGGTTTCGGCATGGAAAGCGTCATCGCCGGCGTGGTTGGCGTGCTGCAGCTTGACGTGTTGGAAACGCGCCTGAAAAACGAGTACGGCGTGGAAGTGCGCCGCCAAGGCATGCCGTACACCGACATCCGCTGGATCGAGAACGACCCCGACGAACTGGACACGTCGCGCCTGAACATCACGCGCGACACGAAGCTGGTCGAAGACATGCGCGGAGGGCGGCTGCTGCTGTTCACGAACTCGTGGAACGTGAAGTGGGCAACCGGTCACAACCCCGAGCTCAAGCTGGCCGAAGTCGGCAACGTTAATTTCTAGTAGATTGGTCAACATTGTGCAAGGCCGCGACCCGGGGAAATACGATCAAAATGAGTAGCAAGGGCGTGGACATAAATATCTAGCATGTTGGTTATCTTTTAGCAGCAACGTACACGCAATTGCAAGGATACTCTTCTAGTCCTTGCTTTCCGCAAAGGCAAAGGCGGCAGCCATCGGCTGCCGCCTTTTTCGTGCCCCGACCCCCAGCATCATCCGCGGCAAGCCCTTCTTGCCGCAAACCAACGCCCAAGCAAAACCCAAAATGCCGCCAAATGGCACCTCGAATTCCTAGTGAATCCTTATCATTCGCGAAGTGTGTAGGTTAGCGTGACGAGCGGCTTCAGAGCTTTGCTCAGGCCAAGACCGAGCAGCCGAAACGTGCGTGCTGTCCCCGCCTTGATGGCGCTGTGCTCATAAACTTACGCACTTGACGATACTTCGAAACTCGATTCCCGAATGATTGCTCAACAGAAGGTGCGCGATGTGCGTAGGTTGCCGCACGTGCCTGCACAAGCCGCCCTAGTCCGAAAACCGTCACCAGGGCATTTGCGGCGCGCCGGCGAGGAGCTCTCGCATCTGTCGCCTCAACCTACGCACATCGCGCACCTTTTGACAAAGCAAGGGCGGCACAGTAGCACATCCTACGCACTTCGCGAACGTTAGCGTTTTACTAGGATTTCAATGGTCTCGTTTTTCTTTACCAAAGGGCCACTCTGCTGCCCCGCATGCTATAAACGGTTTAAACGGTTGAACGAAAGAAGGTATAACCGATTGGAAAACGCAGAACCACAGAAAGCGCAGCACGATGAGCAGCGGCAACACGTCGACCCGCTTGAGATTCAACAGCTAGCCGAAGAGTTCGCGTCGTGTCGAAAACTTCTGCTGGCGCTTGGCGATGAAAACCGCCAGCACCTCATCGTCGAGGTGATCGGGATCGACAAGTGCAGCGGCGTTCGCGTAGGAGAGATCACGGAGCGCACGCACCTTTCCCGCCCCGCCGTGTCGCACCATCTGCAAATCCTTAAAGGCGCGGGGCTGGTCAAGATGCGCCGCGAGGGCACGAAAAACTATTACTACTTCGACGCCGACGCAAAAGCCATGAACGGCCTGCTGCACATGCTCATGCACGCAAAACGCATCATGGAAGACCAACCAGACCGAAGCTACACCAAATAACACGGGCACGCGCTGCAACCAAATCCTTCGATTCTACCCTGTTTACCTGCGGTTATACCGCATCAAAGAAACGCAGCCACAGCGTAAGACGCGGCGGGCACCGTACCCCTTGATACGACGGAAAGAGCGAATACCATGGAGCTTATGGAAGCAATCCAGCATCGCCACAGCGTGCGCCAATACACCGACGAGCCCATCGCGGCCGACGCGCTTGCTGCGCTGCAAGACGAAATCGCGGCGTGCAACCGCGAAGGCGGGCTGCACATCCAGCTTGTCGCGAACGAGCCGAAGGCGTTCGACAGCACCATGGCCCACTACGGCAAGTTCAGCGGCGTCAAAAACTACATCGCGCTGGTGGGCCCGAAAGGCAGCCAGCTTGACGAGCTGTGTGGCTACTACGGCGAGCGCCTGGTGCTGAAGGCGCAGCAGCTAGGCCTGAACACCTGCTGGGTAGCCATGACGTACAAGAAGATCCCGGGCGTGTTCCAGATGGGCGCCAACGAGAAGCTGACCGTGGTCATTGCGCTGGGACATGGGGAAACGCAAGGCGTGACGCACAAGGTGAAGTCCGCCGCCGAGGTAAGCAACCTGAGCAGCGGCTCGCCGGCGTGGCTCAAGGCCGGCGTCGAGGCAGCGCTTCTGGCGCCCACGGCCATGAACCAGCAGAAGTTCAAGCTGACCTTGGAAAACGGCAAAGTGTCGGCAAAGGCGGGCATGGGCTTCTACGCGAAAGTGGACTTGGGCATCGTGAAGTACCACTTCGAAGTGGGCGCCGGACGCGAGAATTTCACCTGGGCGTAAGGTAAAACCGCGCATTGGTGCAAGCCGAAGCAGCAAAAGGGCGAGCTGCTTTTTCAGGGGCAGCCCGTCCTTTTTGCACAGCCCTGCCAAGCGCAATTCCCCCTCGCCGGCAAATCCAGCTTGGCAAGTCGCACCACCATCGCCCTCGAAATGCCCCGCGACATCAATCGACGCGCGTCAGCAAAGCCACGTTCGCCGACAGCCGGCCCCGCCGGCGCACTGCGCTGCTGTCGCCTTCCCGCTAGCGAAGCGCCGGGCCCCGCTAGCGGCCGAGCGCCGCCGAGAGCGCGTCGATTGTCTTCGCCAAATCGGCGTTGATGCAGATGGATCGGCCCTCTATCTCGCGCGGCGCCACCGCCTCGCCGTAGTTCGCGCACACGTACGTGGCCCGCGAATTCTCTAGCACGGCGCGCCAAAACGGGTACTTGATGATCACCGGCGTGTTGTACCCCACGCCCAGCTCCAGGTACACCACGCGCATGCCCGCGTGGCGGCGCACGAAATCGGCGTAGCGCGCCTGCGCGGCGTACCAGCCCTCGTCCTGCACGAACTTGTTGTCCGCGCGCAGGTTCATGGTCATCTCGCGGTCGCAATGCGGGCAGCGCGGAATCAGCTCGCTGGGAATACGCAGGTCGCGCTGCTGTTCGCACATGGCGCACACCTGCGCTTCGTTGTCGAACGTCTCGGCGCAGCACGGCTCCGAGCACTGGAACAGGCCGTAGTCACCCTGCGTGTAGAACAGGCGACGCTTGTCGAACCCGGCCAGCTGAAACTGGTGGTCGACGTTGGTAGTCAGCACGAAGTAGTCGCGGCCTTCAAGCAGCTTGCATAGCTGCACGTACAGCGGGTTCGCGCCCAGGTCGTAGCGGTTCACCATAACGTAGCGGCTCCAAAACGCCCACAGCTCCTCGCTGGTGGCGTACGGGTAGAACCCGCCCGAGTACATGTCGGTGAACCCGTAGCGCGCGTGGAAATCGGCGAAGTAACGCTCGAACCGCTCGCCGGTGTAGGCGAACCCGGCCGCCGTGGAAAGCCCCGCGCCGGCACCCACGAACACGGCGTCGGCCGCGTTAATCACCTCAGCCGTGCGCGCGATATCGCGCTCGAACGCTTCCGCATTGTTTGCCCAGTTCATTGCCTAATTCCTTCCGAATTTCCTCATTCGCAACTCACCCTATATTCTTACGAGGCCGCCGTCGGCGCAAGCTTTTTCGCCACCAGCGCGTCGAAGCCGCGTAACCCCTTACCTCGCTCCGCCAAAGTGCCGCGCGGTTCGCGGCACACGAACCCGCCGCGACGTGTACTTCCGAATGGCGAAACGCCGCCGCAGCAAATCCGTCAACTGCTAGTCCACTTCCATCCAGCATTGCGGGTCAGGGGCGTACCTGTTGCCCGTGTAGCCCGCCGCCACGGCCGGGCAGCCGCGACACCACCCGCGCAGCTTGCAACAGTTGCACTTCTCGAACTTCGAGAACTCGCGATGCGCTTCCATATTCTGCCCCGTGAACAGGTCGAACATGATTTTCTCGCGCACGTTGCCGATGCGGCTTTCCATGCGGCGGCACGCGTACACGTCGCCGGTGGGCAGCGCCGTCATGTGCGCGATGCCGCAGTGACAGCCGTCGTAGATCTTGCCGCACGCCGCGCCTTCAGGGATGGTGAAGCGCCCCTGCTCCCACTCCAGCAGCGTCCACAGGTGGTCCTTCTTCTGGAACGTGGTGGTGCAGCCGGCGGCCAAAAACTCGTCGATGCGCTTTTGGCAAGCAAGCAGCAGCGCGCGATACTCCAGCGGCTCCATGTGGAATTCCTCGAGACGCTGGCCCTTCGTGGGACAGTAGCGCCCGAACGCGAACACTCGGCACCGATGCGGGCGGCCAGGCCGATCATGTCGGGCAACTCAGCGGCGTTCATGCTGCTCACCGTGCTCATAAGCGCCAGCCACATGCCGCTGCGCTTGATGCAGCCGGCAGCACGCAGCGTTTCGTCGAAGCTGCCGGGCTTGCGGAACAGGTCGTGCGTGGCGGCGGTGGCGCCGTCAAGGCTGAGCTGGTACTTGACACAGCCCAGCGCGCGCATGCGGGCGCGCACCTCGTCGGTGAGGTGGAAGGGGTTGCCCATGATGCGCCACATCGCGCCGCGTGCGTGCAGCTCTTCGGCCAGCCGCCAGAAATCGCGATGCAGAATCGGGTCGCCGCCGGTGATGTAGAAGTACGGCTCACGTCCGACGCGGTCGCAGAAGTCATAGCAGCTGTCCAGCACGAGCATCATGCCGTCCCATGTCATCGACTTGCAGGCCATGCGCGCGTCCTCGCTGAACAGGTAGCAGCGCTTACAGCGCTGATCGCACTCGGAGGCAGGTTTGCAAATCCATGGTAATTCTCGCCTTTCATCTGGGGTGATGCTCTCGTCTTCTGTCGTTGTGCGGTAGTTGGTGGGGGCGCTGCGAAACCGTCAGCGCGCCCGCCGAGCGGCGCACAAGTGATTGCCGCCCGCGCAACGGCACAGCAGCGCAAACGGGCGCGCAGCAAACCACACAGCGCGCCCGTCAACAAGCGCGACAGCGCCCGCGCGCGCCGGCGCGCAGCAGCGCGGCAGCGCCGACCGGAACGCTCCGCAGCAGCGCCACCAGCCGCAAGCCTTCGCAAGCCGCCCGCACAAGGCAAGAAAGGAACGCCATGCTCACGAAAGAGGAATTGCCGCCCTGCCCCGTTGCCACTACGCTCATGCTCATCGGCAACAAGTGGAAGATCTTCATCATCCAGCAGCTGATGGACCGGCCGTTCCGCTTCGGCGAGCTGCGCCGCGCCATCCCCGGCATCAGCGAGAAAGTGCTCACGGACAACCTGCGCGCCATGGAGAAAGACGGCATCATCACGCGCGCCGTCTTCCCCGAAGTGCCGCCGCGCAGCGAATGCGCGCCCCCGTCGCGCAGCAGCACCCCCACGGCGGGCGCCTAACAACCCCTCGCGCAAACGGTTGGCGCATCACGGCATCCAACCAAAAAAGGGTCCGAGGCACATGCCCCGAACCTTTTCGTTTTCGCTTCGTTTTCCCTGTTCGCAGGCTTAATAGCCGAACAGTTCCGCCGCGTATTCCATGCGGCAGGCAATGCGCACGCCGAACGGGCAGTTGCGCTCGCAGCAGCCGCAATCCAGGCAGTCGCCCGCATGCGCCGACAGCGCCGCGTAATGGCCGGCCACCGATTCCGGCACCTCGTCGTGGACGCGCGCCAGATCGTAGAACTTGTTGACATCCGCGATGTTGATGCCCACCGCGCACGGCTGACAGTGCCCGCAATAGATGCACTGGCCGAAATACGAGTGCGCCGGCGCATGGGACAGCACGCGGCCGCAATTGCGCTCCCAGTCGGTTGCGGTTTCGTACGCCACGCATCCGGCCAGCTCATCGACGCTGCGATAGCCCGCCAGCACCGACGCCACCGCCGGGCGCGCCAGGCAATAGTCGATGCACTGCACCGGCGTCATGGCCACGCCGAACGGCGATTTCTCCGCATCAAGCAGCCGCCCGCCAGCGAACGGCTTCATCACCGTCAGCCCCACGTTGCGCTCTTCGCAGCGATGGTGCAGCTCCTGGCGGCGCGGATCGATGTTCGACAGGTCGTCGCTGTAATGTTCGGCGAACATGGTGCTGATGTCCTCGGACGGCGGCAGCATGTCGAACGCAGGGTTGAGCGAGAACATGATCATGGCAATGTCGTCGTAGTCGCACGCCGCAAGCGCCACGTCGGGGTTGTGCGTCGACAGGCCGATATGGTCGATGTGGCCCGCCGCGCGCTCGGCGCGCACGTAGTCGATGAACGGGCCCGCCATGATTTCGGCGAACTCGGCCGTCGAGTCAACGTAATGGATAAGCCCCAGCTCAATGTGGCCGCCGAAGCAGTCAAGCAGGTATTCCCACGCCGGCACAACCTTGTCCATGTCGCGCGTGCGCACGTATTGGCCGTCCTGCCAAGTCGAACCGAAATGCCCCTGCACGATCCACTGTTCACGCTGCTCGCACACCGCATCGCCCAACGCACGGCGCACGGCCGGATCGGCCATCCAGCAATCAACGATGTTCACACCCGCCGCGGCCGCCGCGCGCGTCACCTCGCGCACCGCCTGCGCGTCATCACCCGGCATCCATTCGGCGCCGAAGCCGATTTCGCTGACTTTCAATCCCGTCTTCCCCAGCACGCGATAGTTCATGTGTTCCTCCGTGTACCTTTCGATTCTCTCCGCACACCAGGATACCGTCCATGCTCGCGTGCCACAACAATCCCGCGTATACTAATGTCCCATGGACATTGCAAGCAGGACATATCCTCTGGGCGTTTACCGCCTGGTACTGGTGTGCGCGGCCGCCATTTGGGGGCTGGGGTTCGTCATCGGCAAAGGGGCCATCGCAACCGTTGGTGCAACGTGGTTCACCGCCATTCGGTTCTTGGGCGCGGGCATCGTGCTGCTTATCATCCTGTTTCCTCACATCAAACGTCACTTCGACGCACGCGTTCTTAAAGCAGGGTGCATCATCGGCCTGTTTTCGTTCCTGGGTTTCTGGACGCAGTTTTTGGGGCTTGGCATGACCACGCCGTCGAAAAACGCCTTCCTGAGCGCGTGCTACTGCCTAACCGTCCCGTTTATCTGGTGGGTGGTTGCGCGGCGCCGGCCGGCAACAAAAACCCTGATCGCCGCCGCCATTTGTACAATCGGCATTGCACTGGTGTCGCTGACTGACGGCTTTTCCATCAGCTTAGGCGACGGCGTCAGCGTCCTTTCCGCGTTCCTCTATGGCGCCGAGATCGTTGTCATAGGGCTGGTCATGCGCGACAACGACGTGCTGACCGTCACCGTCATCCAGCAATTCACCAGCGGCATGCTTGCCCTTGCGCTTGCAGCAGCCACGCAGCCGGCACCTACCGCCGCGCAGGTGGCAACGCCCCAGTTCATCGGCGCGATGGCCTACGTGTGCGTGCTTTCGGCAGCGTTCGGCGCCGTTGCGCAAAACTTTGCGCAAGCGCACGTATCGCCTGCCGAAGCCGGCCTGCTTTGCTCGCTGGAAAGCGTGTTCTGCGCCCTGTTCAGCGTGGCATTTTTCGGCGAGATTCTTACGCCAAGGATGGCGCTGGGCTTCATGCTGATTTTCGGTTCGATCGCCATCACGCAGCTGGGCGACAAGGGTAGCTCCGAACACCAGGAGGCAGCCGAAAGCGCGCCCGGCGCATCGGCGGACGCCGCGAATGGCAGCACCCCTAACTCCCACCAGCGAAAACGCAATCGCGGCCGTATCGCCCGCTAGCATCGCGTAACCCAAACCAAGCCCCCAACCCATCGCCAATCACCTCAAACGGCAGCAGCCGTCGTACCCTTTGATTCCCTAGTAATTCCCTATCATTCGCGAAGTGCGTAGATTGTAGCCACTCTCCGCCCTCGCGCCAAAATCGCGACGCCATTTCCCAGGCATTTTGCCAACCTGCAACCACCGCCGCACGCACCTTGACGCATTACCTACGCACTTCGCGAATGATAGGAGCCAACTAGGAATTACCACCTGCGAACAGCGCCCGAAATCGCAGTTAAAGCCCGCGCAGCCTTTTCTGCCGCGGCGCGCAAATGCGGGTATAATGCCATGCAAGCAGCTATCACCAACCCCGAACGCGACGCGCATAGCAAGCTGCCGGCGCGCCGAAGACATGTTTTCAAGGAGAGAGAAGCATGACGAAGTTCAACCACGTAATCATCCGCCGCCCGGGCAAGTCGCTGTGTGACGGCATCACCAGCGCTCCTGAACTGGGCAAACCCATGTACGAGCGCGCCATCGAGGAGCATTACGACTACGAGCACGCCCTTGAGCAGTGCGGCGTCGACGTCACCGTCCTGCCCGCGCTTGAGCAGTATCCCGACAGCTGCTTCGTTGAGGATCCGGCCGTCATCACGCGCTGCGGCGCCATCATCACCAACCCCGGCGCGGACAGCCGCAACGGCGAGAAGAACGAGATCGAGCCGGTCGTGCGCCGCTTCTTTGACGACGAGCACGTCAAGCACATTGAGGCCCCGGGCACGCTCGACGGCGGCGATGTCATGATGGTGGGCGACCACTTCTATGTCGGCCGTTCCGCGCGCACTAACGAAGAGGGCATCCGCCAGTTCTGCGAAATCCTGGCCGGCTGGGGTCTTGAGGGCTCCGAGGTGCCGCTTGAGGAGGTGCTGCACCTGAAGACGGGCGTGAACTACATCGAGGACAACAACATGCTGGTGTCCGGCGAGTTCATCGACAAGCCCGACTTTGCCCAGTACAACAAGGTGGTCGTGCCCGCCGACGAGGCCTACGGCGCGAACTGCATCTGGGTCAACGGCACCGTCATCGTGGCCGAGGGCTACCCCACCGTGCTCAAGGCCGTTCAGGACCTGGGCTACAAGACGCTGGTGGTAGACACGTCCGAGTACCGCAAAATCGACGGCGGCCTGTCCTGCCTGAGCCTGCGCTTCTAATCGCGCGCATTTCACCTGGGGAAACTGATTTCCACGAAGCCCGCTGGCGAAAGCTAGCGGGCTTTTTGCGCCGCGGGCCGACCGTGTCATGCATGTGGCACGCGATGGCATAGCCCCTGGGGCGAGTTTGCGCGTCACACGCATGCGGCACATGGTCGGCGTAGCTGCGTGGCCACGGGGCCGCACAGCCGCAAACACGCGAACTCGCCCGCGCGAACGCAACCCGCAAGTTGACGATTTTGTGTACCCGACCGTCATCCGTTACTAAAGCGTTACCATAGTCAACCCTTGCAACCGCAAGGCAACAACTGAAAACGCGCATGTCCCGCCCGGGGCAACCTGGGCGGGACATTTTTTGTCTCCAAAGCCCGGCCCGGGCGACAAGCGCGCCCGCAACCGCACAACCAGCAACGAAACGGAACCCATGCAGCACGACAAACTCAAGCCAATCCTGTTCAGCGTTATCAAACACACCGATAAAGAGGAGCTGCGCCGCCAAATCCCACGCGACATCGTGTCCGGCATCGTCGTAGCTATCGTGGCGCTGCCGCTTTCCATCGCGCTTGCCATCGCGTCAGGTGTCGGCCCTGAGCAGGGGCTTTACACCGCTATCGTCGCCGGCTTCCTCATTGCGCTGCTTGGCGGCAGCCGCGTGCAAATCTCTGGTCCCACCGCCGCGTTCGCCACCATCGTCGCCGGAATTGTTGCCACCGACGGCATCGACGGCCTTATCGCGGCGACCATCATCGCCGGCATTCTGCTGGTGCTCATGGGCCTGCTGAAGCTTGGCACGCTCATCCGCTTTGTGCCGTACACCATCACGACGGGCTTCACGGCCGGCATCGCCGTCACCATCGTGATTGGCCAGGTCAAAGACCTGCTTGGTCTCACATACCCCGCCGGTACCACCACCATCGAAACCGCCGACAAGCTTGCCGCCATCGGCGCCAACATCGCCACCATCAACGGGCAGGCGCTGCTGGTCGGCGCCGTGTGCCTTGCCATCCTCATCGTATGGCCGCGCGTGTCCCGCCGCATCCCCGGCTCGCTTGTGGCCGTCATCGTCGGCGCGGCCATGGTTGGCGCCTTCAATCTGAACGTCAACACCATCGGCGACCTGTACACCATCAACGCCAGCCTGCCCGCGCTTCACGTTCCCCAACTTGACCTGGGGATCTTCCGCGACGAACTCGCCAACGGCATCACCATCGCCATCCTGGCCGCCATCGAGTCGCTGCTGTCGTGCGTCGTCGCCGACTCCATGATCAGCTCGCACCACCGCTGCAACATGGAGCTGGTGGCGCAAGGCGTCGGCAACATCGGCTCCGTGCTGTTCGGCGGCATCCCCGCCACCGGCGCCATCGCGCGCACGGCCGCCAACGTGAAAAGCGGCGGCCGCACGCCCATCGCCGGCATGGTGCACGCCGTCGTGCTGCTGGTGGTGCTGGTGTTCCTTATGCCCTACGCCGCGCTCATTCCCATGCCCACCATCGCGGCCATCCTGCTGCAAGTTGCCTACAACATGTCGGGGTGGCGCAATTTCGCGCACCTGTGCCGCACCGCGTCGCGCGGCGCAGTTGCCACACTGGTGCTCACGTTCGCGCTGACCATCGTGTTTGACCTGGTCACGGCCATTGCCGTGGGCATGCTGATCACCGTGGCGCTGTTCATGAAGATGGTCAGCGAAGAAACCGAAGTAAGAGGCTGGAAATACTACTGCGACGAAAACTCCGAGGTTACGCACCTGCGCGAGCTGCCGAAAAGCGTGCGCGTGTACGAGATCAACGGCCCGATGTTCTTCGGCATGACCGACCGCATCTCCGACATCTCGGTGAAGGATTTCACGAAATACCTGATCATCCGCATGCGCGGCGTGCCGTCGCTTGACGCAACGGGTATGAACGCGCTTGAGAACCTGTACGATTATTGCAGCGAAAACGGCGTTCGGCTCATTTTCAGCCACGCGAACGAGCAGCCGATGAAAACGATGCGCCGCGCCGGATTCGTCGACCTGATCGGCGAAGAGCACTTCCGCCCGAACATCGACGACGCCATCGCCCACGCCCGCGCGCTGCTTGAGGCCGAACGCGAGCAGAAGCAGGCCGCAAAGTCCGCCGCGTAACGGCAGGCGCAAGGGTGTAAGGGCCACAAACGGCGTGAGCGGAACGTACCATCTGCCGCAGCACGGCAGATTGACGAAGGCGGGCAGAGCGATTACCTCTCGTTTGCCCGCCTCGTTGCCGCAGGTGAAACAGCATAAACGCCAGGGGGTCGACGTCAAAACGAGCTTCGCGCGAGTAGCCAACCCCCTTCGTTTCTCAACCTCGCGGGCTTCCTCCTTTCCCAAACCCCTCACGTCAAATCGCTCATGACTGCCCACCAGCACGCGAAACCTTGCCGCTCTGCTCGCAATGGGTAACACGTTGGCAACCGTTTCGCGTCGCGGCGCTGAAGCCCGCAATCATCGCGTATAGTTCGCCCATGGAAGAAACCTTATGCGACATATCAGCGTTCCGCCTGCACCGCACACCGCCGCAGGTGTTCGCGCTAATGCCCACAGTTCCCGCAGCTCAAACCGACAAAACCCGCAGCAGACTTAAGCGCCACCCCCTGGTGCAGCATGTTGTCGGATCAATCATTCACCTTATGGTCACCGACCGCCGCAAGCGCTCGAGCGCCAAATGCATCCAGTCGCACCTTGCCTCTACCGAGCTTCCATTCGGCTGCGTTCAGACTACCGACCTTGGCATCAACGTTACATCGCCCCTGTTCACGCTGTTGCAGCTAGCGCAACATCTTTCGGAAGAGCATCTTGCGATGGCCATGTATGAGTTCTGCGGCACGTTTTCCGTGTTCAAACCCTCGACCGAAATCGAAGGCCTGCTTGCCACCGCGCAACAAGCCGGCACACTGCCGGCGAACAGCTGGCGGCGAGTCACCGGACAAGACGGTAAACCCACCAGCCTTTGGCAACGCAGCCCGCTTATCAGCCTTGACGAGCTACGCCAGTTCGCAGTGGCCACGAAGGGCCTGCGCGGCAACCGACGCTTCGCAAAAGCGGCGAAAACCGTAACGGGAATGACCGCCTCGCCCTTTGAGGCACAAACATCCATTTTGCTGACCCAATCCCGCCGCAAAGGCGGCGAGGGCTTCCCGGCATTTACCAATAACCAGCGCATTGCGCTTTCCCCCGCCGCATCTATGCTGGCAAATCGCAGCACCTGCTATGCCGACCTGCTGTTTGACCAGCATAAAGGCAAGAAGCCGCTCATTATCGAGTGCCAGGGGCGCATCGCGCACGACAACACCGCGTCGGCAGTGTCCGACGCCAACCGCACCGTAGCCTTGCAGCACATGGGCTACGAAGTCGTGTTGATTTCATACGAGCAGATTGCACTGGCCGATCGGTTCGACGCCGTCAAGCGGCTCTTAGCAAGCCACCTCGGCATCACCTACCGCCGCAAAACTAAAAACCTGCGCAAACAAGAGCACGACCTGCGCCGCAACATCTTCATCAACTGGGAAACACTAGCCGCGTAACCTCGCCAAGTTAGCGTCCATCTGCGCACACCCGGCGCCCACACCGCCGGCAGGGAGCGACTCCTACCCCCCACCACGCTACAAATAAGAAGCATCTGCGCTTTCGAATGCCAAACACCTCAAGCAGATGCTCCAAGAACGATTATTAGCAAAACGCCTAATCAGAACGCTACTGAGGCAGCTCTCTTCTATTCCGCTGTTCTCGGCAATCCACACATCAACATGCTGGCAGCCTCCATCATCAGCAAATTCAAGCCTATGTAGCGCCACTTTGCCTTTTCCGCACCGCATTCAAGCGCGGAGACGCCAAACAAGCCGCGATACCCCCTCGTTCGGCCCATTCCTCTCTATGTCAAATTCCCACCACTTTCCTTTCGTTCGCGAAGTGCGTAGGTATTTCAACCCCCGCTCGCGACACCCTTTTTCACATCGACGCCACCTGGCCTTTTCCCGTAAAGCAACCTCGCCAAACCCCTGTATATGCGCTTTCGCGAAATCCACCTACGCACTTCGCGCATCTTTTGACGCCCGAAGTGCACCCGACCGCCTTTCGCGCTCCATCAACCCCAGACAACGCCGCCGGCAGCACGCGGATAAAGCCCTCTGGCTAGCACGATTCCCCGTTTGCCAGTTCGACAAAAAGCGCGATAATCAACCAAAGAAAGGGACATATCATGAATGAGTGCGAATATGAAGCAGCGGCACGCTACTGGACTAGCAAGGAAAACGATGCGACGCGTATGCCGGATGAACAGCTCAAAGAGGCGGTTGACGACTTTCTAACCTCGCATAACACCTGTGCGCTCGCCTGCGCCTCGGGCGATTTTGTGCGATGCACACCGCTTGAGTACGCCTATCGCGAGGGCGCTATTTGGATCTTTTCGGAAGGCGGTCTGAAATTCGCGGCGCTCGAGCACAACAAGAACGTGTGCCTTGCTATCTACGAGCCGTATGCCGGATTCGGAACGCTTGCAAGTGCCCAGGTCACTGGCGTTGCGAAAATCGTCGACCCCGACAACGCAGAGTTCGCCGACGCCGCCAGCGCGAAAGGCATCAAGCCTGCCATGCTCGACATAATCAAAACTATGCTGCACCTAATTAAGGTCACGCCCACAAGCATCGATTACCTGGCCAGCAGCCTTAAGGAGCTGGGCTTCGATTCGCGGCAGCACCTCGATTGCTAGCTGGTGCTGCCCGCCAATCGCTCGCTACTGTTGCGCGCGATTGGCCGCGCACGTACAACACCGGCAAGCGACAAAGAAAAGCTTTGTCGCAACCAATTTCAAGGGGATGTCTTTTTGGTCCTTGTTCTTTAGAGAACGCTAAGCAAATAGCCTGGTCAGAAGGCTGCGATAAGCAGGCCCAAGGTTTTTTGCGGCGTTCTTTTGGCCCCTATGTCAAAACCAAGCTGTCAACCAATGAGAACAGGACACCATCATGCATTTCCCAAAAGCAAACAGCTTCGACTCTGCAATCGTGCAATCTAAAATCATGGGTCCCAACCCGCTAAAACTCTGTGAGGAGTTGTTCCTTGAAGCCGACCTCCCTGCAGGCAGCCGCATTTGCGACCTCGGGTCGGGCACCGGCATTACCAGCGTTATGCTTGCGCGCGAATACGGCCTGGATACCTATGCCGTTGATCTGTGGAGCGACCCTGCGGAAAACCGCGCGTTTTTCCGCAGCATGAAGGTTCCTGACCAGGGGATACATCCCGTGAAGGCCGATGCAACGCAGGGGCTGCCGTTCCCGCACGGCTTCTTCGATGCCGTGGCGAGCATCGACTCCTACAACTACTACGGCCGCGATGCGCACTACCTCGGCGAAAAGCTGCTGCCCTATGTGAAGCAAGGTGGCATGCTGTACCTGTCTATCCCCGGCATGGTGCGCGATTGCCATGACGATTTGCCTGCATGCCTGCTTGAATCTTGGACACCTGAGCAGCTTGCATACATGCACGATATCACCTGGTGGCGGAGCATGATTGGGCAAACCCCCGGCGTTCAGATTCTCGACATGCACCCCATGACATCCACGGCAGAAGCCTGGGCCGATTGGGTTGCCTGCGACAACCCCTATGCAGCAGGCGATCGCGCAGCCGTTAAGGCCGGCGCGCTCGAGCACCTCAACACCATCGCGATAACGCTTCGCAAGCAATAGCGGCAAGTGAGCCGGCAGGGTTTCCTGCCGGCCCACTTTTTTCATGCTGCGCATTTTGAGAAATGCGGTTTCGTAGCAGTTTGGCTGCGTTGAACCCCAGCGGCGGTAGCCATCGCGGCGAAATTCGTCGTGCCGGCACCCATCGATTCCCCATTTGCCCTTGAGAAAACTTGGACGCAGCAAAACGTGCGTGAAGTGCGTAGGTTGCGAAAGGGAGAGCGCGCCGGCCACCGCACTTCGACGCCAAAACCGCAGGGAAACCGCCCTTCGTGTCGAAATCTCCGAATGAACCTACGCACATAGCGCCCGTTCGAAACAAGCCGACCAATATTTTGATGCCGAACGAGGCTTACCTACGCACTTGACGCACGTTCGAAACGAAGTCTTTACCTTACAGGGATTACAATGGTTTTTGCAGGCAAACCGCCGCTGCCACCCAACTGCTCTGCGCTCAAGCGTGGGTTCGCAGCAGCGAAGCAGTCCGCCCCAAAGCGAAATCATCGACCTATCGGCGAAAAGAGAACATCCACGCCGGAAACGCTCAAATGCAAACGCTCAGCAAAAGGAGAACCATGGACGCGAAAACTGCACGCATCGGATTCATTGGGTTTGGAAATATGGCCCAGGCAATGGCGAAAGGCCTGGTAGAGCACGCGAATGTTGCAGGCGATCGCATCACCGCCTGCGCCGCGCATTACGACAAGCTTCAGGCCAGCTGCGCCGCGCTAGGCGCGACGCCGGTGCACACCGCTGCCGAAGTCGCCGAAGCAAGCGACCTGATCATCGTTGCCGTGAAGCCGCACATGGTTGCCGACGTGCTTGCACCGGCACGCGAAGCGCTTGCGGGCAAGGTCGTGGTCTCGGTTGCCGCCGGGCTGCTGTTCGACTTCTACGACGAGCTGCTCGGGCAAGAAAGCCACCACCTGTCCACCATCCCGAACACACCCATTGCCGTTGGCTGCGGCGTAATCGCCTGCGAGCAAAAACACTCTCTGACCTGCGACGAATGGGACACGTTCACGCAGCTGTTCAGCCCTATCGCGCTCATCGAGCCTGTGGCGGGAAACCTGCTGTCCACCGCATCGGCCGTTGCCGGGTGCGGGCCGGCCTTTGCCGCCATGTTCCTGGAGTCGCTTGCCGACGGCGCCGTGAAGAACGGCCTGCCGCGCGCCACCGCGTACCGCTTGGCCGCGCAGATGATGGCCGGCACCGCACAGCTGCACCTGGCAGAGGGCACGCACCCTGGCGCCATGAAGGACGCCGTCTGCTCGCCGGGCGGCACCACCATCAAGGGCGTCGCCGCGCTGGAGGCGGCTGGCCTGCGCAACGCCGTGATCAGCGCCGTAGATGCCACGCTGCAGTAAAAGCAAGCGCGACCTGCGAAAACGAAGATACCATAAAGCGCAACCGTAAAGACCGGTTCAAACCGCAACAGGCGCCCTGGCAGCCGCACGCATTACCCTTAAGCCACCGCACAAACCGCAAAGCATTTCGGTTTCGTTTCGGCCTACATGCACCCCACGCAACAGCGCAAGCAGGGGTAAAATAAACACGTTTGTATATTGAATCCGTTCGTGCGCGAAGCACCAAGCCGGACAACCAACCGGCAGGCTGTGCGCGGCCGAAGGCGCCACAACCTGGCAAAACACCAGCGCCGCTACGCTATGCCCACCAAGGCACGTGCGCGAGCAACTAGCAAAGGAGCAGCCCCATGAGATTGGGTCCCCAAGAAACCGTATGGATCGCCGGCGCCGCCGGCCGCATGGGCCAAGCCATCGAGCACGCGCTCGACCACAGCCGCTACAAGGTGGTCACCACCGACGCCGAAATCGACGTTACCGACCTACACGAAATCATGAACTACGCCGAATCGTATCGCCCCGACTTCGTCATCAACTGCGCCGCGCTGGCCAGCCGCACCGAGGCGGACGAAGACCCCGACAAGGCCTACAAGGTCAACGCGCTCGGCGCGCGCAACCTGGCCATCGCCAGCAACGGTGTGGGCGCCACGCTGGTGCACCTGTCCACCGACGACCTGTTCCCGGAAAACACCGACCATGCGTTCAACGAGTTCGACGTCACGAACCCGCCGCATGTGTACGGCAAGTCGAAGCAGGCCGGCGAGCGCTTCGTGCGCGAGCTGTGCCAGCGCCACATCATCGTGCGCTCCAGCTGGGTGTACACCGCCCAGCCCGACGACCTGCTTGGCCGCGCCCTCAAAGCGTCGGCGCAGGGCAAAACCGTGCCCGTCCCCGCCAACCAATTCGCCTGCCCCACGTCGGCCGACACGTTCGCGCGCTTCGTCCTGGCCGTCATGGAGTCAGATGAGTTCGGCACGTTCCACGCCGCCTGCACGGGCGTGACCAGCCGCTTCGAGTTCTTCGAGCGCGCATTCGCGCTTGCCGGCCAACCCACGGGCAACCTGCGCGGCACCGCGAACCCACGCCAGGGCTACCGCATCGAGCTCGACGACATGATGGCGCGCCTGACCGGCGTGTTCGCCATGCCCACCTGGGAAGACGACCTTGCCGCCTTCGCCGCCGAACACGACCTGGCCGCGCTGGCCTGCACAGAATAGGGGCGCCGCATGTCCACCGAAATCAACATGGGCGAAAAGCCCAAGCGCCTGCACATCGGGCTGACCGGCGCTATCCTTATCGCGCTTCTGCTCGGCCTTGTCTGCGGCGTGATCTTCCACTACCTGGTTCCGGCCGGCACCATCCGCGACGACGTGTTCGTCA
The DNA here is from genome assembly GCF_977052095.1 of Senegalimassilia sp. Classification (NCBI taxonomy): domain Bacteria; kingdom Bacillati; phylum Actinomycetota; class Coriobacteriia; order Coriobacteriales; family Coriobacteriaceae; genus Senegalimassilia; species Senegalimassilia sp. Next base: position 1,104 of record NZ_CDRSTZ010000002.1, on the reverse strand, counting down.
ACGGCATCTTCTACGTGGTTGGCCAGGGCTTCATCCGCCTGATGCAGATGCTGGTGGTGCCATTGGTATTCTGCTCCATCGTGTGCGGCGCGTCGTCCATCGGCGACACGAAAACGCTTGGCACCATCGGCCTGAAAACGCTGGCGTTCTACCTATGCACCACCGCGCTTGCCGTATCCGTGGCGCTGAGCGTGGCGAACCTCATCAACCCCGGCCGCGGCGTGGACATGTCCGGCCTGGTCGCCAGCGACACCTCGTCGCTTTCGAGCAGCACGTCCACCGACGTCTCGTTTACCGACACGCTGCTGAACATCATCCCGAAGAACCCCATCCAGGCGCTGGCCTCGGGCGATATGTTGGCCATCATCTTCTTCGCCCTGTTCATCGGCATCATCCTGTCCATGATGGGCCGCAAGGTCGAGGTGGTGCACCGCTTTTTCGAGCAGTTCAACGACATCATGATGAAGATGACCTCACTGGTCATGTATGTGGCGCCCATCGGTGTGTTTTGCCTATTGGCGCGCACGTTCGCCAACATCGGCTTCGACGCGTTCCTGCCCATGGTGAAGTACATGGCCGGCGTGCTTTTGGCGCTGGCCGTGCAGTGCCTGGTGGTGTATATGCTGCTGCTGTTCCTGCTGGCGCGCGTGAACCCCGTGAAGTTCCTGAAGAAGTTCATCTCCGTGATGATGTTCGCGTTCTCCACGGCCACGTCGAACGCCACCATTCCGCTGAACATCGAGACGCTGGAGAAGAAGATGGGCGTCGACCGCCGCATCTCGTCATTCACCATCCCGTTGGGCGCCACCATCAACATGGACGGCACGTCCATCATGCAGGGCGTGGCCGTGGTGTTCACGGCACAGCTGTTCGGCGTACAGCTGGGACCTGTGGAGTATGCAACGGTTATCGCCACGGCAACGCTGGCATCCATTGGCACGGCTGGTGTCCCGTCGGTGGGACTTATCACGTTGTCGATGGTGTTCAACTCCGTGGGGCTGCCGCTTGAAGGCATCGCGCTGATCATGGGCATCGACCGTATCCTGGACATGACGCGCACCGCCGTGAACATCACGGGCGACGCCGTGTGCACCACCGTGGTTG